>CAYMKT010000181.1:2373-5935 GCA_964391065.1 uncultured Terrimonas sp.
GTAGGTACCCATTTCCCTTCATCATCGGGCACCGTATATTTTGCGGCCGAACGGGTTTGAGCATAATTGTCTTTTTTACTCCATTGAACGATATGTTTAGCAACCGTGTCGGCATATTTCACGGAATTTTCATACATGTCATCGGGCATCCCATGATCTTTTGCCATTCGATGCAACGAATCTATAATGGCTGCAGGCATCTCTTTCGAAAAAGTGAGTGTTTGACCAATGTGCATGAACGCCAGTGTAGCAGCAAAATGATAATTTATACGCTTACCTTCCGGTGCAGCGGGCACATCTGTTAAATCTCTCAACTGCCCGGCCAGTGAAGTATAGTCAGGATTGCCTTTAGCCACTACCTCGTAGGCTGCTAAATGTGCATAGGCATAGATCCGGCTGGCTACAGGCGGATTAAATATATCGTAGGTAATCACCTCCGTTAACTGAGTTGTTATAGTGCTGTACAACCTGGAGTCATTAAAAACAGCCTCGTAATCGTTTTTGGTATTGCAGGCATTCGTTAAAATTGTTCCCAGGGCGACTATATAAATAATTTTATTCATAATCTTTCAATCCTTTTCAAATTTTATCAATGCTACTCCAGTCCGCTCAAAATAAACGGACAGGTGAATGCATTTTGGTGAAATGTATAGCGCAAATTTACTTTACACTGCACTGTTTGGATGAGAAAATAAAATGCATTGCGGCAAAGCCGCATTAATCGTTATCTTTTTTAATTAAGCCTTAACTTGACAGACCGTGCACATCGGGCGGTTGCCATGGTGATGTGTTGTATAATGATATTACAGGAGAGGCTTTGAGTTTGCTATGGTGGATTGTTTTACTCAAAGTCACGGCGGGAAAATCAACAAACTCCTGGAAGATGTAATCGCCCGCAGAAAAATGAAATGAAACCGATGATACCGGCGCTTGTTTACTATCTGATTTTTTTTGGAAATCATTAATTAAACTGAAAAATGCATCGCGGGATGTACGATTTTTCAGTTTCGCCTCCAGTATATCTTCCCTCGTATTTTGGTGATGGATATTTACCTGAAAATTTGCCTTCTCCTGTAGTTCCCAATAATGCAACAGCAACCGGGAGCCAAAAAGGTTAAATAAAAAAACAAGAATAAGCAGTATCGCAGTTAAATGGCGCACAACACGGAATAGTATATTTAGGTGATCGGATCACAAAATACTGCAATTTCAACGAAAATTGAATTTAATGTACGGTTCTTTGAACAAAATCCTATTGAGCTGCGATGATGCTGATCTCCACGTTTACATTCTTAGGCAGTCCTTTAACCGCCACTGTTTCCCTCGCCGGATAGTTGCCCGAAAAGTATTGTCCATATACTTCATTTACGGTGGTAAATAAATTCATATCCGATAAAAAAATAGTTGTTTTCACCACATGACTGAAATTTAGACCTGCCTGTGTAAGAATGGCTTCAAGGTTTTTCATAACCTGTATCGTTTCTTCCGACACACTATTGGCTTCAATATTTCCGGTAGCGGGGTTAATGGCTATTTGTCCTGAAACAAATAACAAATTGCCGGTTTGTACCGCCTGGCTGTAAGGCCCAATAGGAGAAGGTGCATTTTGCGTATTAACGACTGTTTTTGGCATAACTAAAATTGAAGGATTATAAAATTGCGAAGTTAACTTCAATATGCCAACCTATTTTTGCAAAAAGCGTGCGTTTTACTCCGGCTTTTTTAAACGGAATGGGTGCAACACCGGGCATTGTAACACGATCACTTTTTTTGAATACAAATTTTGAGCGAACGATGGCATTCATCTTACATATTGATACCGCTTTGGAAAAAGCATTTGTGGGTTTTGGCCGAAACGGAGAATTCATAAAGGGTATGGAGAACAATGTGCGTAACGATCATGCTGCATTTGTTCAGCCCGCCATAGCTAAAATGCTGCTGGAACTGGATATTACCCTTGCCGATATTGACGCTGTTGGGGTAACGCTGGGGCCGGGTTCCTATACCGGCTTAAGGGTGGGGATGGCCAGCGCCAAGGGCATCTGTTACGCGCTAAAAAAGCCGTTATTGGCGGTTACTACGCTGGAAGTCATGACGGCAGCGGCAATTGAAATGTTTCCCGGTTTTGATGGCTACTGCCCCATGATTGATGCCCGGCGCAATGAGGTGTTTACCGCTTTATATGGGCCTCAACTGGAACAATTAAGCCCTCCGCATGCCGAAATTCTTGCCGAAGAAACGTATCATTCATTTCTTGCCAGCCAAACCATCCTTTTTTTTGGCAGTGGCGCCCCAAAATATCAATATATGCTTGAAAAACATAAGAATGCCCAGTTTGAACAAATAACCTATCATCATCAACAGCTATGCTTTCTACTGTTTAACTCCTTCAAAAACAATCAGTTTTGCAATCTTTGGTATGCAGAACCCCTATATTCAAAAGAATTCCATTCCCCGGCCGCCAGGAAATCTTAACAAACCATCTATACAATTTTATGATCTTAATATAGTATTGACGGGGTTATTTGTATTTTCAGTTATATCTTTGCCTCTGATATCTTAATGATTAAATTTTAAAGTTATTATTCCTATGACAGGCCTTACAAGTCCATACACAATGGTATTGAATGGATCATCCCCCGAACCAGGATCCGAATTACGGATTGATTTTCTCAACGTAAAAAAAGCAGCGCTGATTTTAAGAGCGCTTAATCACAAGCTGCGGCAGCAGATGCTTCAATTGCTCGATGAAAAGCAAAAAATGATGGTAACTGAACTATATGTTCAGCTAAGATTGGAACAATCAGTGGCCTCACAGCATCTGGCAATTTTGCGCCGTGCGGGCATGGTGGTTACCAGCAGGGAAGGTAAATTCATATATTATTCAGTTAACCATAAAAGATTGGCTGAGATATACCAATTCGTTGAACAGTTATTAGGTTAATATTGAAAGTGTATTAACGAACGGTTGAGTGGCACACTGCCTTCAACCGTTTTTATTTAAACACATCGGGAAACCCATGTCTGAAATGTTGTATTCGCGCTATATTGCCTTTACTCCTTTAGAGGTAAACGCAATGAGAAAAGAAGATGAATCGCTTATTATTCTCGACACGCGAACGGCGGCGGTATTTGCAAATGGCTTTATACCCGGCGCTATTTTTATAGGGCATGACGGCAGTTTTACAGAATGGAGCGTTAATTTATTGCCGGTTGATAAAAAGATAATAGTAGTTGCCCCTGCGGGAAAAGAAGAAATGCACATCGATTCATTGGTAAACGCCGGATTTAAAAATGTAGCTGGGTATCTCGAAGATGGATTTGAAGCATGGCAGAGTTCCGGTCTGCCTATTGACATGATTATAGATGTGGACGCCGGGGAGTTGGCAATGGATTTACCCTTCGACAAAAACCTAGTGGTGGTGGATGTACGCAAACCGGTGGAGTTTGCTGAGGGGCATGTAGCGAATGCATTAAATATTCCGCTTATCGACCTAACGGATCCCGGCAACCTTGCCGACCTGGACGATCATCATAACCTTTATTTACATTCTTCGGCTGG
>CAYMKT010000182.1:0-5895 GCA_964391065.1 uncultured Terrimonas sp.
ATTTTGATCCGGCCAGGCTAAAGCGGTATTGGTAGCTTTATCAACCGGTATCGGCGAGTTCCACTCCCTCAATTGTTTGCCCATCAGGGAAGAAAGTTCCTTCAGTTTTGCCGGATATGCTGCGGCGAGATTATTCATTTCTCCAATATCCTCCCGTAGATTATACAATTCTTTTTCGCCGGTACGCTGATTGTACATCAACTTCCAGTCACCCTTTCTCGCTGCACTGAAATAGTTGATGCCGGGTCCTGCATTTTGTTTCCATTTATGTGGATAATGCCATATCAATATCCTGCTGGTATCTGTATAGGCTGGATTTTTGAGCACCGGAACAAAACTTTTTCCATCCACCTGCTGAACCGTTTTATGATGATGCACGCCGGCTATTTCCAGTATGGTTGGAAAAAAATCTTCAATGATCACATATTGCGCTGTTGTGGAAGCGGCCTTTGCAACCCCCGGCCATTTAACGATCATGGGCTCACGGATGCCACCTTCATAAACAGATCCTTTACCTGATTTTAAAGGGAGGTTTTGAGTATGTGCTGTTCCCCCTCTTGGAGGCGCCAGGCTTAATCCTCCATTATCACTCATAAAAATGATAATGGTATTTTTCTCCACGTTTTTCTTTTTGATGAAGTCCATAATGTCGCCCAGACTTTTATCCATTCCTTCTATGAGTGTGGCATACCGGGCTTCAATACTGTCGAGCCCCGCATCAAGATATTGCTGAAAATAGCGGTCGTCTGCCATGATAGGAGTGTGCAGCGCATAGTGTGCCATATTGAGATAAAAAGGCTGCCTGTTTTGTATGGGCGCTTCCAGCGATTTGATGGCTTCCAGGGTGAGCGCCTCCGTTAGGAAGACGCCTGTGCCATAATATTCCTCCAGGTCGGGAACGG
Source organism: uncultured Terrimonas sp. (assembly GCA_964391065.1). Classification (GTDB taxonomy): domain Bacteria; phylum Bacteroidota; class Bacteroidia; order Chitinophagales; family Chitinophagaceae; genus Agriterribacter. Next base: position 903 of record CAYMKT010000182.1, read on the forward strand.
CCTGGATCATAGCCTTAGGGGGCATGTTACCATAATACTCTTCGCTCAGGTAACTCTGTGGGTGACCGGCGGAGTGCCCCGAAATATTCACCATAAAACCCATATTGTAAGGGTTGGCCCCCGGCGTTCCTGCGGAAGCCCAGTGTGCTTTGCCCACATGTATCGTAAAATATCCCGCATCTTTTAATATGGCAGGAAATGGGGTGGCATAGGCTGTTTTTTCAATACCCGGTACAGGACTTAAGCCATTCATGTTCCAGGCGGCATCTGTAATTTTTTCATCCCCGGCGTCGGTATTATCATTCTTTATGGGAGAGGTCCAGTTGGTAATACCATGATGTGCTGCATTCATCCCGCTGAGCATGCTGGCCCTGGTGGGTGTGCATACCGGTGTGGCATAAGCGTTGGTAAACTTCATGCCTTCCCGGGCGAGGCGTTCCATGTTAGGTGTGTGATAACGTTTATTCAATGTTGTTTCTTCTGCCCAAAACGGAAGCGAACAATCCTGCCAACCCATATCATCCACTAAAAAAACAATAATATTGGGACGGCTGGCTTGTTGCGCCTGCAGCAAAAAGCCAGGCAACAAAAAAAATAATACTACAAATATCCTTCCTGTTCTTTTCATAATAATGTATTGAATGTGGTTTATCTTTTTGGATACTACAGTAAAAAATGGGCACCTAATATTCCACCTTATAGTCTTTCATAAGGGGTTGTCCACTCCAGGCTTTTTTTGCCGTCCACTCGGCAGGCGGCGCCGTCCAAAATTCGTTGGTTGCCGGCAGCCCCAGGGCTAAAAATCCCAAAGTAGCCATATACAATGAACCGGTACTGATGTATTGATCGGCCAGTTCTACCTGGTGGCCTGCTAACCCCAATTGCAGCCAGCCGCTTTCGCTGAATGTGCCGGGCGCGTCAAAAGTATTATGCATTACTTTGGTTAATGCGCAGCGCACCTGGGCGGGGTTTATGTTTCCGGGAAGTTTTTCGAGCAGCGCCACCTGCGCAAGTGACTGGAAGGCAGCAGTACGATAGGTGATGGAACGACCGATAACAGGGTAAGTGCCTTCGGGAGAAATGAACCGTTCCTGCAAAGCGGCATAGCGTATCATTCTTTGTAAGGCGATATCATAATCCTGCCGGGTTACTAAGTTTTTTTCAGCCATCACTTTTACCATATCTACCAGCATGGGATGAATAACAAAGGAATTATAATAATCCATCGCAAACTTATCTCCATCTTTGTATAATCCATCACCCACATACCATTCATTTGTTTTTCTAAAGGCAATATCCATACGCACAGGATCATGTTGTTCGCCAATGCTTAACAAAAAAGCCTCGGTGATACCGGAAAATAATAGCCAGTTGTTGTACCAGGCCTTTCTCGTACGCAAAGATTTGAATTCGGTGATGAATCCCTGTTTTGTGTTTTCATCCAGTGGTTGCCATAGTTGCGTTGGCGCCCTCAAAAATGCCTGGGCCATGAACGCCGCATCAACAATGGGCTGCAGCTCGGTGCGAAAATTAATATAGTCGGGATGGTTGGGATTAACAAGGTTCGGCAATCCTTTCAACAACGCTGTGCGCAAGTTTTTCCTGAGTTTTCCTTCTGCCGTTTCATCGTCGGGCAATTCCAGCCAGGGTGCTATACCTGCCATCGTTCTGCCCACGGCTTCGGTATAGGTTACTTTTTCGAGGTTCAAATAATAGTTTGGTCCTTTTTCAAGCGGCAGGTCTTTCTTTAGTGTTCCCTTTCCAATACTGTGCACTACCGGGTAAGCCATTTTATACAATATTTCACTCCAGTACCTTCGGTCGTCGGCTCCGGAAGAAATGGTCGGTTGTTCAGCAGCATCCCTGGTTTTGTTTTTTTGCGCGAAGGAAGCTTCACTTAAAGTAAAGGTAACAAGCAATCCAAACAATAATTTTAACCCGGTGCAATGCTTCATATAAAATAAATGAGATTAAAAAATATTGATGATAAGCCAAATTAAATATTCCGGTTAAAATCTCTTCTTCCTTCTTTCGGCGGCTTTTTTATACCCGGTTATCTGCATCAAATAAAATCAGTGATGATCCAACAGCAGACCCGCCCCTCAATGCCGGTAAATGCCTGACGATAGCAACGGATTAGCCTCGTTTGAATGGAATACCTGTGCTGGCTTATGTATAAAAAAACCGGGAAAGCAATAATAAAATTATGCTTTCCCGGTGAAGTAGCCCGTACGAGAATCGAACTCGTGATTCATCCGTGAAAGGGATGCGTCTTAACCCCTTGACCAACGGGCCGTTTTGTTTTTGGGAGTGCAAAGATAAAGTTCCACCCATATCCTTCCAAAACTTTTTCAATAACATTTTATTCGTGAGGCCGTCTTTTGCAAACGAAGTGGAGCAAAAGGCTTAGTTGCTCCGTAGCCGCTACGCAACCGGGGTTCAGGACTGGTACTAAGGTATCATACCTGTGATTGGCTTCCGGGATGTGCATAACTGGTTAATGTAAAGCTGTATATTTTGAACCGCTGTCCTCATTTCTTTTCTGTGTTATTGATTACAAGTCGTAAATTCGCAACTCAATTTTAAAAAGTTTAAAAAAATTGTACTATGAGTATCGTTAAAGTCGCAATTAATGGATTTGGACGTATAGGACGGTTAGTATACCGCCAGATATATAATATGGAAGGCATTGACGTAGTAGCGATCAATGATTTGACCAGTCCCAAAGTATTGGCACATTTATTAAAATACGACACAGCACAGGGCCGTTTTAACGCGGATGTTAAAGCAGGAGAAGGTTCTATTACCGTTAATGGAGAGGATATTAAGATATATGCACAGAGAGATCCGGCTCAAATTCCGTGGGGAGCCCACGAAGTAGATGTTGTACTGGAGTGCACCGGTTTCTTTACAGATAAGGATAAAGCAGCCCTGCATATCGCAGCCGGAGCAAAAAAAGTGGTGATATCGGCACCTGCAACAGGGGATATCAAAACCATTGTATATAACGTAAACCATAACATACTGGATGGCACCGAAACCGTAATCAGTTGTGCTTCCTGCACCACCAATTGCCTGGCGCCTATGGCCGACACACTCGAAAAGCAGTTCGGTATTGTTTCCGGTTTAATGACAACCATTCATGCTTATACCAACGATCAGAACACACAGGATGCGCCGCACGCCAAAGGCGACCTGCGCCGGGCAAGGGCGGCTGCTCAAAACATAGTGCCCAACAGCACCGGCGCTGCAAAGGCAATCGGACTGGTACTGCCTGTTTTAAAAGGAAAATTGGATGGAAGCGCACAACGCGTTCCTACACTTACAGGTTCACTCACCGAATTAACCACCATTCTCTCTAAAAAAGTCACCGCTGAAGAAGTGAATGCTGCAATGAAAGCCGCTGCCAATGAATCCTTTGGTTATACAGAAGATGAAATTGTAAGCAGCGATATCATCGGCACAACCTATGGTTCCCTGTTTGATGCAACCCAAACCAAAGTATTAACGGTAGGGGATACGCAACTGGTTAAAACCGTAAGCTGGTACGATAATGAAATGAGCTATGTAAGCCAACTGGTTCGGAGCGTGAATTATTTCGCTAAACTGATCAGCAAATAACATTGTTATTTCTTCGGTTATTGTACCATTTGCATCAAAACGCGCCTGCCGGCGAAAGTCATTGGCGCATTAAATTAAAACACCTGTAAGCCTGTTTCAACCTTGTTCTTTTCATTATATATCGGAGATAAACCTATTCCTGCCCAACAAGAGCTGAAAATGGGTATCAATTGCCCAGCAGTGTTCTCTTTGCTGTTACCATCAAATCTAAATCCTCAGATACTATGTCAAAATTCTCTTCCTGTAATTTCAAAGATCAAACGGCTTTAGTTCGCGTTGATTTCAACGTACCGCTTAACGATGCGTTTGAAATTACGGACGACACGCGCATGCGCGCCGCCATACCTACAATAAATAAAATATTAGATGATGGCGGTAAGGTAATATTAATGAGCCACTTAGGCCGTCCAAAGAACGGACCGGAAGAGAGATTTTCTTTACAACCCTTAATAGCGCACCTCAGTGAATTGTTAGGCGGGAAAACAGTTTTATTCGCTCAGGATTGTATTGGGGAGCAAGCCTATACTATTGCCGCTGCTATGAAGCCAGGCGAAGTGCTGCTGCTTGAAAATCTTAGGTTCTACAAAGAAGAAGAGAAAGGGGAGGAAGATTTTGCGAGAAAATTGGCCGGATTGGGGGATATCTATGTGAACGATGCCTTTGGTACGGCACATCGGGCACATGCTTCGACTGCTGTCATTGCCAGGTTTTTTCCGATCCAAAAAAGAATGTTTGGATTGTTAATGGAAGGAGAGGTAAAGAGCGCCGAAAGGGTATTGCATAAATCGGAAAAGCCTTTTACTGCCATTATTGGCGGGGCTAAAGTGTCTGACAAAATACTCATCATCGAAAATCTCTTAGAAAAAGCCAACGACATTATTATTGGCGGAGGAATGGCCTATACGTTTTTTAAAGCCATGGGCGGTCATATCGGAAACTCGCTTTGCGAAACGGATCGCCTGGATGTTGCGCGCGAACTGCTGCAGAAAGCTAAAGATAGTGGAGTAAATATCCATTTGCCCGCAGATTCCATTATTGCTGACAAGTTTGATGCCCATGCCAATGTTTCCACAGCTCCCAGCAATAATATTCCCGATGGCTGGCTGGGGTTAGATATTGGGGAAATAGCCAGAACGGAATTTGCTAACATCATCAAGCAATCCAAAACCATTTTATGGAATGGTCCGATGGGCGTTTTTGAAATGGACAAATTTCAATCGGGTACTAAAGCCATTGCCGAAGCAGTGGCGGAAGCTACTGATAATGGCGCTTATTCTTTGGTAGGCGGCGGCGATTCGGTTGCTGCCGTTAACCAGTTCGGTTTTACCGATAAGGTGAGCTACGTATCTACCGGCGGGGGAGCTATGCTGGA
>CAYMKT010000183.1:0-5822 GCA_964391065.1 uncultured Terrimonas sp.
TTACGAATAGCAATATTGGGTGTTTTCTTTTTAACAAATGGGATGGATTTCCTGTTCCTGTGAATTTCTCTTCGGATTCATCACATGATTCTCTCGTTTTATCACATTTTGTTCATTGCACAAGTGAACTGTTTTATTATTGCATAAACACAATAGTATATGCAGGTAAAGAAACTGGAATCATGGGGCGCTGTAGTGATACTGCTCGTTTACGTGCTCGTAAAAGCATATGAAAGTATAAGCTCCTCCCCGGATACACTTCTTCACAAATATGGACAGGCCGCTATCCGGTATCATCTTGTATTCGATTATTACAAGTATTACCTGATCCCTCAATTAACAGTTGTTGTTCTTGTTTCCACGATCTTTTTTACATTGAATTTTAAGATGCTGCCCTCGCTGCTAAAAAAAAGCAGTTACTACAGTGTTACCGGTACGCTCTTTATTTCGTTTGTGGTGGTTTTCCTGATCATGCTGATTTGCAATACCTGGCTTCAATATCACTTATACGCCATCTATGATACAAGAAAGGGAGCCGACATCCAAATTGCCAAAGAATCATTTGTGCAAACCTTACTCGTTTTCGCACTCTTTACCGCTTACTACCTTTGTAAAATGCTCGGATTGTGGTTGTACACACAACAATGGCGCTACGACCCGGTAAAAAGAAAAGTACTCACTGAAGTAGTGATAGTTGGATGGTCGTGGCTGCTGCTGCTGAGCATTACGTTCATTTGCACTCCGGTTTTTTCAAGATCAGCCCCTTATTTTGTCTTTATATTCTTTCCGTTTTATATTGCTCTTTTCTTTGGCCTGACCCGGTTTCTTATCCCCAGGTATATGGAACCGGGCAAAAGAAAGAGGTTAATTTTCACTTATATTTTGTTTAACCTTGTTATTGGCTTCCCGCTGTTGCTTGTATTCGCTGAACGCTCCGACGCACACCGAAATGGACTAACGCTGTTTGTGGCGGTATTGTTTCATATTGCTATGGTATTCATCACCTGGTTTTTGAGTCGCTACTATATAGATCAGCAAAAGGGAAAATCAAAGGAGATCCGTTCATTGCGTCAAACCGTTTCTCAAAAAACCGCGGACATTGATTTTCTCCGTTCGCAAATCAATCCACATTTTCTATTTAATGCGCTCAATACCATTTATGGTATGGCTTTGCAGGAACATGCCGACCGCACTGCCGAAGGGATTCAGAAATTAGGAGACATGATGCGGTTTATGTTGCAGGAAAACCAGCAGGAGAAAATACCCTTAAGCAGGGAAATCAATTATTTAACAAATTATATTGATCTTCAAAGACTGCGCACCTACGCCTCGCCTGATATAGCGATTGACCTTACTGTTAAAGATAAAGATTGCCGGCAATATATAGCTCCGATGCTGCTTATTCCATTTGTAGAAAATGCTTTCAAACACGGTATCAGTTTAAAGGAAAAATCGTGGATAAGAATTAACATTTCCTGTGATACTGAAAACCTTTATTTCGATGTTTATAATAGCGTACATCTTCAAAAGGAAGATCCGGAAAAAAATAGTTCCGGCATCGGATTGGAAAATGTAAGGCAACGTTTATCACTTTTATATCCCGGTCAGCATGAACTACATATCAGATCAACAAACAACGAATACTTCGTCCACCTCACCGTCCAGTTATGACGTTGAAATATCTTCATGGGATAAGGTACTGTGGTGGATGGCAGCAGCAGATGTTAAGATTATTAAGGATTGTGGGCCCGATCGTTTCCGCTACAGTGTAATTGGTTATACGGTAATGGCAACATGGATATTTGCCACTTTAGCCTGGGGCTACTTCTTTTCTACCTTGTTTGATGATATGCTGATTATTCTGCCCGCGGCACTCTTCTTCGGATTTGTGATCCTCACTATCGACCGGGGATTGATTGCAGGTATAAACAGCAATGGCGGCAAGAACCGGTGGCTTTCCTTATCGTTGAGATTGGTACTCGCACTTACTATAGGCTTCTTTTTATCACAGCCCGTTGTATTAATGCTTTTTAAAAGAGATGTGGATGCACATTTGCCGGTAGTAAAAGAAAAGAAAATATCAGCATATACCGCGCAAATAAGAAAGGAGAACGCGATACCATTACAACAGGCAAAAACGGAAATTGACCGGATCCGCGGTGAGCAAAAGGCAAAAGAACAGGAAATACTCGATTTGAAGAATGCGTATATCCGGGAAACAGACGGCACCGGAGGTTCTGGCAAAATTGGAGAATACACTATTGCCCGCGTTAAGAAAGTGGCCTACCTGAAAGCGGAGGAAGATTTAATAGGATGGAAACGAAGCAACCAGGCAGCATTCGACAGCGCACTGGCGCAGGAAAAAAATATAGAAGCTACTATACAATCACGCATAACCGAATTTGAAGCAGGGCTCGCTGACGGCTTTTTAACCCGGATAGAAACCTTAGACGACCTGATGCTTACCCATCCGCCGGTTAAATACCGCTATCGCCTGGTGATTATGTTGATTATGATGATTGAATTAATGCCCTTGCTTACCAAACTCATGATCCCCTCCGGATTGTATGAAGAAAAAGTACAACATGCTACGCTCCGGCAAAAACTGGCCTGGCGAAATGAAAGGGAGGCCGTGCAGGAAGTGGAAAAACAATTTTATGAACAAGCATTGGCAACCGATAAGCAATTACAAAGCGACCTGATGGCCGAGATAGATGAGTTCAGGCGGAAAGAAGCTGAGCACTATTTTAATCAGTGGAAGCAAAACCCTGGTAAAGTGCGGCAGTTCTGGGAACAACTGAAAAGTCGATTACTGTATTTTAACAGGAATTGAAAAGATGAAATGGATAATCTAACTTGCGGTGCATCTCAAACAAAAATCCTTGGATCGTAAATGCTCAGCGCCATTGCTATAGATGATGAACCCATTGCACTGGAAGTAGTAAAATCGCTTTCAGCAAAAGTACCTTTTATTGATCTGAAAGCCTGCTTCACCAATGCTTTTGAAGCCCTGAATTACTTACAGCAACAACCAACCGATCTTATTTTCCTGGATATTAAGATGCCGGATATCAGCGGTATGGAATGGTTAAAATCGGTGCAGCAACCGCCCATGGTTGTATTTACCACTGCCTACAGCGAACATGCCGTGGAAAGCTTTGAACTGGATGCGGTTGATTACTTGCTTAAGCCATTTTCGCTTGCCCGGTTTTTAAAAGCAGCCAACAAAGCCAATGAATTGCAATATTTAAAAAATTCAGTTGCTGGTCAGGACACGAATGAGCAACATACTTTTATCAAAAGTGGTTATGAACAGGTTAGAGTGGATTTTAATAATATCATCTATCTTCAGAGCGCAGGCAATTATGTCCATTTTATTTTGGCAGAAAGCAAAATTCTCTCCAGACTTACCATGAACGAAGCGGAAGCACTTTTACCAGGCTCAGGATTTACCCGTATTCATCGTTCTTATATTGTAGCGAACAATAAGATTACAAGAATAGATAAATACAATGTTTGGGTGAATGATATTCATTTACCAATTGGAGCAGGTTACAGCACAGCGCTTGAGGAAATTATTAACCACAAATCATGAACCCGTCTGCCGGAAAGGCAGATCTTAAATATCAAATATCAAATCTCAAATCCTTTGCCCAATCCTTACTTTCAATTCAAACAATTTACAGTACAGCACGACCAATGTGCCATGAAAGTATGTACGGATGCGTGCATTTTGGGAGCCTGGTTCGCAGCAAAACAATTATCGTTTAAAACAGCCCTGGATATAGGCGCCGGATCGGGTTTGCTTACACTTATGCTCGCTCAAAAAACAACAGGAGAATGGCATGCTATTGAAAAAGATTTGCCTTCTTTTAATCAACTGATACAAAATATCAATCAGAGCAAATGGGAAAGCAGGATAAAAGCATTCGCCGGCGATGCCACCTCCTACCCTTTTCCGGTGCAATATGATTTCATGATCTGCAATCCACCATTTTACGAAAATGAGTTGAAGTCGCGAAACAGCGGAAAAAACCTGGCTAAACACGATGATGGTTTAACGCTGGTTGGTTTAATGGAAGTGATCGATAACAACCTGTCAGTTGATGGAAGTTTTGGTATACTACTCCCCTATCACAGAACCCGGGAATATGAAATACTGGCTGCAGATAACGGTTTTCACCTCGCGGAAAAGTTACTGGTAAAACAAACGCCAAAGCACGGTTATTTTCGGAGCATACAGCATTTCACAAGGCGTGAAGTGCAGTCGCCGCTGTTACATGAACTGATTATCCGGGATAATGGATCGCAATACTCACCTGCATTTACTGCATTGCTAAAAGACTACTACCTGCACTTGTAAGACAATGAACCGTGACCACAAGCCGAATGATTTAATTTTTATTGAACAGTTATCTACACCCCGGCATAGTCCTTCAAATATTGATGCGCTTCTGTTAGCATTCCTTTGCTGACAATCGTTGCATTTTCAATAACGGGCGAACCAGATTTGACTAAATCGGGAAGTATATATTTGATGAGTTGTTCTCCAAAATAACGGGAGGCGTCACGGGGTAATTCGTTAGGCAGATTACCCACTGTCATCAGGTCGATGCTGCCGGGTATATAGGGCGCCGTTTTTTGTAAGGTCTTTTTATCTACACCATATACAGGATTTTCAATGGTTTGATCACCCAGGTTAATGGGAACGGAACCGCCGGCATCATCGGTAATGTCGGCAATGGTTTGAATAATAAAGGTGTCGGACTGCACCGCTTCCTTTTCAAAAAGGCGCGGCACATTTTTGTCCCAGTAAATACCATTCAGCAAAATGTCTGTTTGTTCGGAATAAGGCAAAAAAATGCAATCATACATTTCGGGATGTTCGTGAAAATCGATACGGCTGTACGTTCCTGTTTGCTTATGCCGGTACAAATCCTGTCCCTTCAATTGTGTATACACCGGGTAGGAAAACCGCCTCGTGAGATATTCATCGGGCTCCACTTCATGAATTCCCATCAGGTTCATGATCTCCAGCACCCCATGTGCTACCCTGCCCGAACCCGTAACGGCAATCTTTACGTTAGGCAGACGCAACCCGAAATAGGTATGGATCAGTTCGCGAAAGCTCCGCTGCTTATACACCCTGTCGAGGTGGTATAAACCGGTTCGGTTTCCATAGGCCATCATTCCGTTGTGGGCGCCTACCACCCCGGCAAAAAAGCCAAACCCGATAATGCGCTGTCCATCGTCATGCATCAAACATTCATAATCAATCAAGGTTATTTTTTTTGCGATAATGCTTTTCAAAAGCGCCTGGTTGTGAAGTTGCTTTTTCCGGGTATGGGAAAAGAACATGTAGGTCTTACCACCGATCAGCATATCGATGGGAACTTCCTTAATGCCGAGCAGGATATCGCATTCATGGAGGTTTTCTTTTACCTCAATACCAGCCATGGCATATTCCCTATCACTGAAACAACGTGTGGGTGAGGATTGAACAATAATCTTAACCGCATGATTTTCTTTGTGTATCCATTTGCATTGTGCCGGTGTTAGCGCTACACGATTGTCGGCAGGGACTTTGCCTTCCCTTATAAGCCCGATTTTTATCATGTAAGCAAAATAATCATTAATCGCTTTCGAAAATTGTAAGGTTATTGGCAGATGCGTTGGAATTCGCGGAAAAAATATGGCAGTTCACATCTTAATGTGTAATATTGCACCCCTGTTTGAAGCCCAGATGGCGGAATTGGTAGACGCGCCAGACTCAAAATCTGGTATTGGCAACAATGTGCAGGTTCGATTCCTGTTCTGGGCAC
>CAYMKT010000184.1:0-5809 GCA_964391065.1 uncultured Terrimonas sp.
GGGATCCCATCTATTTATGTGAATACCGTGCAGCGTTCACCCGACAACGTAATGTGGGTAGGTACAGATGTGGGCATCGTCAGGTATTCGCCCGATGGTTCACATTCACTTCGATTCGGCAGGCGTTGGTTGCTCAACGATAAAGTACTGGATATTGCTTTTGATAAAGAGGGTAACGCGTGGATTGCCACAGCAAAAGGAGTAAGCGCCATCATGAAAAAGAAAATGACGCTCGCCGAAAAAGCGGATTTCTTTTATGATATTACCATGAAAAGACATGTGCGTGCACCCTGGATAGTAGGACAGTGCCGCTTACCCGATCCAACCGACCTATCAAAATGGGAGCCGGAAGACGATGATAATGATGGCGAATATGGCGCTAACTACCTGGCTATGGAAAGCTTTCGCTATGCAGTAACCAAAAGTAAAGATGCCAGAGAAAAAGCAAAAAAATCTTTCGATTTTTTAAAACTGCTTCAAACCATAACAACAACGGATGGCTTTTTTGCAAGAACAATTGTACCTGCTGAGTGGGGCAATAAAGTGCACGATGCCAACAGAACTTATACGGCGATTGAATTGGCGGAGGAACTGGTAAAGGAACCGCGTTTTAAACCGGTGGAAATACGCTGGCGTAAATCAAAAGATGGCAAATGGTTATGGAAAGGCGATACGAGCAGCGATGAGTGGTGCGGACATATGATGGGATATTTTTTTTATTACGAGTTGGTGGCAGACGATGAAGAAAAAAAAGTAATTGCCGCGCATGTGGCAAAATTGGTTGACCACCTGATTAAGCATAACTTCAACATGATTGATATTGATGGAACACATACCCGCTGGTCGGTATGGAGTCCCGAACAGTTGAACCGCGATCCGGAATGGGCGCCCGATCAATATCAAAATTCTATGGAAATGCTCACCTTTTTAAAACTGGCTCATTATATGACGGGCGAAGCCAAATACCAGGAGCATTACCTAAGGCTGATCAAAGACGAACACTACCTCGAAAACATGGCCAAAGTGCCCGAACAAAACCCGGCATTTTTTATTTATTTCGACGTCATTCTTCAAGCCTACCTCTACCCTATTTTGCTGCATTGCGAAAAAGATCCGGAATTGCTTTCCTTTTATCAAAAACACATGGATAACTGGATGGAAAAAAGAAAAGATGATGAATGCCCGCTGATCAATTTCTTTTACAGTTATGCAAGAAACAGGACGGCGGAACTGGGGCCGTCAATTAACTTTTTAACCGACACGCCGCTTGACCTGGTAAACTGGGGTGTTGATCATACCAAAAGGGAAGATGTACAGATGGTGCATGTTCCCGTACTGGATGACGTACAGATAAAAGAACTTCCGCCTGCCAGTATACGCGCTACCGTTAGATGGGATAAAAATCCATGGGCAGCCGTAAATGGTGAAACGCCCACGGAACGGGAACCGGTTTTTTGGCTATTACCCTACTGGATGGGTCGCTACCTGAAAATGATTGAATAAATAATAGCTTTATATCAAACACTATTTTAATCGTCGGTATGCATTTACTCATTATCTTTTGCTTGTTTATTGCAAGCTATCCCATAATGCTCAAAAAAGAAACCATTCCATGCGGAGATCATGGCCTCTTTTCAGATATAACCACAAGAGATTCTTCCAAACCCGAAAAGTCATATATCGAATTCCTGGATGTAGCTTATGGAGATGCTCCGGGTAATGAAAACCTGCTCGATGCATATCTTCCGAAAGAACGAACCAATACAACGAAAGTAATCGTGTATATACATGGTGGCAGTTGGGTACAGGGAAGTAAAAAAGAATTTCCAGAAGCGTTGATCGGGGAATTGGTTGGCAAACGAAAATACGCTTTGGCGTCCATCAACTACCGGTTAGTGAAAGATGGTAAAAATATTTTTCCCGCACAGGTTGAAGATATAAAAAAAGCGCTCGCATTCATTGCTGAAAATGCCGGACAATATGAATATGATGGTGATCATTTTGCATTAATGGGCGCAAGTGCAGGTGCGCACCTGGCAATGCTGTATGCTTATGCGTATGATAGTCTGAAACAGGTAAAAACAGTTATCGATATTTTTGGTCCAACAGATCTTGCCGATAAAAGCATTCGTGGTGCAGGCATGGAAAGTAACGACATTATCACTAATTTTTTAGGAACGGCTGATACGGGCGCGACAATTGTAAAAACCGCCAGTCCCTATTACCATCTTTCTTCTGCCACCGCTGTTCCCACGATCATCTTTCATGGTACTGCGGATGAACTGGTTCCGGTGAGCCAGTCGGAAAAGCTATACAGAAAACTAAAGGAAGCCGGTATTCCATCTCAGATAGAACTATATCCCGGTGAAAAACATGAATTGCGCCCGCCTGTTGCATTGGATGTATTTAGCAAAATCATCGCCTGGCTGGTTAAGTACTATCCCGAAAAGCCAATTGGAATCCAATAAGGCGCAAGAAAGGTCAAGATGCTGGTTTTCTTCAATTTTCGGACCTTCCGTGGCAGCTTTGATGCATCAACCACAAAAAGATCATGACAACAGCGCGGAATCAATTATGAAATCCCGATCAAAGTTATGTCCGCAGTTGTGGTGTTAAATACTCGCAAGGCAATACATGGTGGATCACCCCGGCGCAATAACACGAATTTGTGTTACTCATAAGATTATTTTTCAAGACAAAAATCCGCATAGCCATGAGGATAATTAACCTTTACCAAAAACAGCCCATGCCCGGGCACGGCAAAATTGGCTTTTGTACAGTCGCGGCCTTCAATAATTTTATGAAAAGCAGCAATATCTATTTTACGCCGACCCACCTGTAACATCGTGCCTACCAGGCCTCTTACCATACCGCGCAAAAACCGGTTGGCTTTTACATGGTAAACCAAATGGTCATCTTCATCAGACCACCGGCTTTCCTGCAACTGGCATACAAAAGTCTTTACCTGTGTATTGCGTTTTGAAAAACTGGAAAAATCAGTGTACTCCAGCACGGCGGATGCTGCCTGTTGCAATAAATCAAAATCAAGGCTGTAGGGAAAATAATAGGCAGAGCGGCGTAGAAAAGGGTTTTTGGTTCTATATATATAATAACGATACTCCCTGCCTATCGCATCGAACCTGCAGTGGGCGTTCGACGGTACGGGAATAAAGCGCTTAATAACGATATCGGGTGGTAAAATGGCGTTGAGATTGTAAATATTCTTTTCGGGTATTACCTGGTCTATATCAAAATGAAAAAAATTCTGCAGGGCGTTCACCTCAGCGTCAGTTCTCGATGCACCTGTAAGCACAATGGTTTGCTTAAAAAGCACATGCATTGCCTGCTGTATTTCGGATTGAACGGTAACCGCATTATCCTGTATCTGAAACCCGGCATAAGCGGCCCCTTCATATGCAACTTCTATGAAATATCTACCCATGAAAATATTCTGCTTTTAACGGCATCGGGGCAAAACTAAAGCAATAAGAAGATAGTATGCACCCGTTGCATTTAAATTTTGATGCATATGACAACAAATGAATCATTTTCCAAACGCAGGCATTATAGTACCATCGATTTCGGTTTAACCATACAATTATCGGGTATTCATACTTTTATTGCCAGTAATCCGTTGATAATGGTCTGTGCACTTAGCGCCAATGGGTACATAAAACAAAAAGGTGGTAATGAATTAAGCATATTTTAATATTTCATTACCATCGGCATTGGCAACAGAGTTTTAGTTTTGATGTGGATTAAAAACCTTTCTTATGAAAATTAAAGAAGAGCTTGTTTATTTGATCACTTTTTTGTTGTTCGCCGCACCTGTGGCTCAGGCGCAATTCCTAAAAAAAGCGCCAGGCGATTCATCTTCTTCAACCGCCCTTATCAATAATGTATTGGGGTCGGGGGCTGGTAGTTTAAGTACAAACGAAATAGCGGCAGGACTTAAAGAGGCATTATCGGTAGGCGCTGAAAAAGCGGGCAAAAACCTTTCATCGCTGGATGGATATTTCGGCAATGCCGCAATTAAAATTCTGATGCCGGATGAAGCCAAAAAAGCGGAAGAGAAACTGCGGGCTATCGGATTAGGTAAACAAGTAGATGATGCCATCCTTTCTATGAACCGCGCTGCGGAAGATGCGGCAAAATCTGCGGCCCCTATTTTTGTAAATGCTATTAAGCAAATGAGCATAAAAGATGCGGCAGGTATATTAAAGGGAGGCGATTTTGCTGCTACTGATTACCTAAAGGAAAAAACCACTCCGGCGTTAACCGAATCCTTCAGACCCGTAATTGAAACGTCGTTAGAGAAGGTAGACGCAACTAAGTATTGGAACGCCATATTTACAACTTACAACAAGTTTACGTTGAAAAAAATCAACCCCGATCTTTCCGCCTATGTAACTGAGAAAGCTTTGTCGGGGATTTTTTACCAGGTAGGACAGGAAGAGCAGCAAATCAGAAAAGATCCTTTGGCGAGAACATCCGATATACTGAAGAAAGTATTTGCCGAGAAATAATCATTGCAACATCACTAAAAATACTCTTTTACTTTACCGTCATTATAGCCGACTATTATCCTGGTCGCCATTTCCACGAAAAGTCCGCTTTCTGCAACACCGGGTATAGCATTTATTTTCGCCTGCAGTAACGCGGGATCGGGAATCAACTGAAAATGGCAATCGAGGATATAATTTCCATTATCGGTGATAAAGATTTCTGTTTCTTTTTGCCGTAAAGTCACCACACTACCTAATGCCGCCAAATGTTGAGCGGTATGCTTCCATCCAAAAGGAATGGTTTCAACGGGCAATGGAAATTTCCCAAGGGTACTCACCATTTTAGTTTCGTCTGCAACAACAATAAATGCGTTGCTGTTAAAAGCTACGATTTTTTCTCTTAGCAAAGCCCCGCCTCCGCCTTTGATTAAGTTAAGCCTGGTATCCACCTCATCTGCTCCGTCAATATCTATATCAATATGGTCAACAGCATTTATTGCAGTAACGGGTATGCCACATTCCGAGGCTAATGTTTCCGTTTCCTTTGATGTAGCAATGGCGGTAATCCTCATCCCGCTTTTTATTTTTTGGGCAAGGTATTGAAGTACCCAGAAAGTGGTTGAACCCGTACCTAAGCCAACATTCATTCCATCTTTGATGTATTCTATGGCTTTGTGAGCCGCGACTTGTTTTGCAATCATATTATTTCAATTCACGGTAATATAAATTCTTTGCTTCCACCATCATTCCTGCATTATGACATTGGATAACAAATTTACCTTCCTTATACTCATCATCGCGATAACTCATCACCAGTTGATCTTTCACCCATATATTAATGCTATCAGCTACAGCCCTTACCCTCATGCCGAACCATTCCCCATCTTTGGTAAGTAATGCACTAGCCTTACCCGTGGGCTTTCCCGGTTTCCACAACCAGCCGGTATAGGCTTCCTGGCTGTTACAAATTTGTGCTTCATATCCTCTTGGAAATCCATTGATATCTTCAGGCTCATGCGCCCTTACATATAATCCGCTGTTGGCGCCCTTACCCATATCCGTTATTCTGAATTCCCCCCTCACTTCAAAATTTTTCACAACAGGAGCCGCATACAAATGCCCCTGCCCTCCTTCTCCAATAATCACTCCTGCTTCTACATTCCAGTTGGCATCACCCCTCGCTGTCCACCCCGAAAGGTCTTTTCCATTAAAAAGGGATATCCATTTTGGTTTCGAATTCCATGAGCCGGCCACAATGAACACCAATAATAATGCCGCCCAGGCAGGTAGATATTTCATGATCA
>CAYMKT010000185.1:0-5794 GCA_964391065.1 uncultured Terrimonas sp.
GTTTTCCGTTTAGCGGCAATATTCTTATCCGCAAAAATCGTAACTTCGCGAATTGTATAAATCATCTGTTATGATTACTGTATCTGAAACTGCAAAAGAATATATCGACCAACTCATGGCTCAGGAAAAGGGCGACGCGGAGACCTTTGTAAGGGTTGGCGTAAAGGGCGGCGGCTGCTCCGGTTTGGAATACAATTTACATTTTGATAAAGAAAGAAAAACCGGGGATGAATTGTATGAAGATAAAGGTATAAAGATTGTTGTTGATATGAAAAGCCTTTTATACCTGTACGGTACGGAATTGGATTATTCGGGCGGATTAAACGGCAAAGGACTGGTTTTCAAAAACCCTAACGCCAGCAGAACCTGCAGTTGCGGTGAAAGTTTTTCCGTTTAGTTGGAGGGCGATATAACACATTACAATTATGGCTAATAAGAGTGCTGACATATTAGAGGAGTATAGCGACAAAGAATATGAATTTGGGTTTGTTACCGATATTGAGATGGATGTAGCGCCCAGGGGGTTAAGCGAAGAAACTATACATTATATCTCTGCAAAAAAAGGCGAGCCGCAATGGCTGCTCGACTGGCGTTTGAAAGCCTATCATGCTTTTTTAAAACAGCCCGAACCGCACTGGCAGAATTTTGAACTGCCAAAAATTGACCTTCAGAATATATCCTACTATGCTGCACCCCGGTTGAAACCCAAGCTTAAAGACATGAATGAGGTTGATCCGGAGTTGATCGCCACGTTTGAAAAGCTGGGCATCCCGCTTTCGGAGCAAAAATTGTTAGCGGGTGTTGCAGTAGATGCGGTTTTTGACAGTGTTTCCGTAGTAACCACTTTTAAAGAAACGCTAAAGGAACATGGTGTTATTTTCTCTTCCATAAGTGAGGCGGTAAAAGAACATCCTGAACTGATACAGAAATACTTAGGTTCCGTTGTACCGCATTCCGATAACATTTATGCTGCATTGAATGCGGCTGTTTTTTCGGATGGATCCTTTGTATACATTCCAAAAGGTGTTCGTTGCCCTATGGAATTGTCAACGTATTTCCGGATAAATACAGAGAATACAGGACAGTTCGAACGTACATTGATTATTGCCGATGAAGGCAGTTATGTAAGTTACCTGGAAGGTTGCACCGCTCCTAAACGTGATGAAAACCAGATGCACGCTGCCGTGGTGGAACTGGTTGCCCTGGAGAACGCCGAAATCAAATACAGCACGGTACAAAACTGGTATCCGGGCGATAAGGAAGGCAAGGGCGGCATTTATAATTTTGTAACCAAACGCGGGATCTGCCGGGGTGCGCATGCCAAGATTTCCTGGACGCAGGTAGAAACGGGTTCTGCTATTACCTGGAAATACCCCAGCGTAATTTTGCAGGGTGATTATTCGAGCGGAGAGTTTTATTCCGTGGCGGTTACCAAAAACAAACAAATTGCCGATACCGGCACTAAAATGTTTCATATAGGTAAGGAAACCAAAAGCCGCATCATTTCAAAAGGGATTTCGGCCGGGCAGGGGCAAAACAGTTATCGGGGGCTGGTACAGGTAGGTAGTAAAGCTGAAAATGCCAGGAATTTTACACAGTGCGATTCCTTATTGATAGGAGATCGCTGTGGCGCTCATACCTTCCCCTATATCGAATCGAAGAACAAGTCTGCCACCATTGAACATGAAGCGACTACTTCCAAAATTGGCGAAGACCAGATCTTTTATCTGAACCAAAGGGGCATCGACACTGAAAAAGCTGTGGCGCTTATTGTGAACGGCTACGCAAAGGAAGTATTGAATCAATTACCCATGGAGTTTGCGGTGGAAGCACAAAAACTTTTATCCATTACACTCGAAGGAAGCGTAGGATAAAGAGTGGTAAGTGAAGAGTGGTAAGTGGTAAGAACGTGAAAGAAATTATCGAATCAAATCCATATAAAATATTTAAAAAGTTCAATTCCCCATAGGAGTTATTAAACAAAATAAGAAACCCAGCAATACATCATGTTAAGCATAAAAAATCTACAGGCTAAGGTTGAGGATAAGCAGATATTAAAAGGGATTAACCTGCAGGTAAATGCCGGTGAGATTCACGCAATAATGGGACCCAACGGGTCGGGTAAAAGTTCACTGGCGTCTGTTTTAGCGGGAAGGGAAAATTTCGAAGTTACGGACGGCGAAGTGAGCTTTGATGGAAAAGACCTTCTGGAACTTTCTCCCGAAGACCGTGCCCGGGAAGGGGTATTCCTTGCCTTTCAATACCCCATCGAAATACCCGGTGTTTCCAATATTAACTTTTTACGCACTGCATTAAATGAAATAAGGGCTTATCACAACGAGCCTCCAATGGAAGCCAAAGAATTCCTTAGGCTCACCCGGGAAAAACAAAAACTGGTAGAATTTGACGCCAAACTCACCAACAGGTCTTTAAACGAAGGCTTTTCAGGCGGCGAAAAAAAGAGAAATGAAATCTTTCAGTTGGCAATGCTGAATCCCAAATTGGCAATTTTAGATGAAACCGATTCGGGACTGGATATTGACGCGTTAAGAATTGTATCGAACGGGGTAAACAAGCTTCGCTCAGGCAACAACGCCTTTATTGTTATAACGCACTACCAGCGTTTATTAGAATATATTGTTCCCGATTTTGTGCACGTATTATACGACGGCAGAATTGTAAAATCGGGCACCAAGGAATTAGCGCTTGAACTCGAAGAAAAAGGCTACGACTGGATAAAGGAACCCGTTACTTCTGAATCGGTTTGACGAATAAAGCACATCGCGCAATGATTACTACGACATCTCTATACGACCAGTTTATATCTTTATACAACGAAAGGGAAAATGGCAAGGAAAACGAATGGCTGACGAATGTAAGGCAAAACGCGTTCGATGCCTTTTCGAGCCGCGGGTTACCCACCACCAAAGATGAGGATTGGCGTTTTACCAATATTGCCCCTTTTTTAAAAGAAGACTTCCTCCTTTCTCCGCGTCCGGCACCCCTGCATAGCGTTAAAAAACAAATTGATATTCCATCTTTTGATGCCTACGAAGTGGTTTTAAAGAATGGAATGCTCAATGAAGATGTGTGTATTCCGGGAATAAAAATTATTCCGTTGCGCACCGCGTTAAAAGATGATCGCCTGCAACCCTATCTGTCAAAACATATACCGCTGCAAAAACATCCGTTTGCGGCTTTAAATACTGCGATGTTTGAAAACGGCATTTTGATAGAAGCGGAAAAGAATGCTGTTGCCGATAAACCAATACACATCACGCATGTATACAATGCCGACGAACCCGTATTTATTCAGCCGCGCATTTTAATCGTTGCCGGCAAAGGCAGCAAGATTGAAATGGTAGAGTCATTTTTTGTAATGGGCGAAAAACCGGTGTTCATTAATAGTGTTACGGAATGTTATGTAGCAGAGCAGGCACAGGTTGATCAGTACTATTTACAAACAGCGCCTGCTAACCTGCATCTGGTAAACTTTACCCAGGTTATTCAAAGCCGCGATAGCTTATTCAACAACTATACTTACACTTTACCGGGCAGTGGTTTGGTGCGTAACAACCTCCATCTCGATCTAAACGGCAGCAATACCGAAAGCCACCTGTTTGGGTTATACCTCACCGGTGGAAATCAGTTGGCAGACAACCATACCTTCGTTAATCATTTGCACCCCAATTGCATGAGCAATGAATTGTACAAGGGTGTATTGATGGATAGTTCAAGAGCCGTGTTTAATGGCAAGATTTATGTACACCAGGATGCTCAAAAAACAAATGCATTTCAGCAAAACAACAATATACTTTTAAACAACAAAGCCGTTATTGACTCCAAACCACAGTTGGAAATTTTTGCGGATGATGTAAAATGCAGCCATGGTTCAACAGTGGGCAGTCTGAACAAAGACGCCTTGTTTTACCTGCAGGCAAGGGGTATCGGAGAAACAGCGGCAAGAAATTTACTGGTGAATGCTTTTGCATTTGATGTAACCAATAAAATTCAGATACCTGCGGTACGGGAATACATTGAAAAACTGATTACTCATAAAATGGCTGAGGCATATGACTAATGGTGAAGCCATAGCGAATCCTGTTCTTGATATAGAAACATTAAGGAAAGATTTCCCTATTCTTCAAACAAAAATATACGGCAACCCTTTAGTATACCTCGATAATGCGGCTACAACGCAGAAGCCGGTTTCCGTATTACGCTCTTTAGAACAATACTATACTGAATATAACAGCAATGTTCACAGAGGTGTTCATTTATTAAGTCAGCAGGCCACCGAAGCATATGAAGAGGCCAGGAAAAAGATAGCAGCCTATATCAATGCCCGCTCCGATCATGAAGTGATATTCACCAAAGGAACCACCAACGGTATTAACCTCGTAGCATCCTCATTCGGCAAAAAGTTCATACAGGAAGGTGATGAGGTTTTAATCTCCGCTATGGAGCATCATTCCAATATTGTTCCATGGCAACTGGTATGCGAAGAAAAGAAGGCTACGCTTAAAATAATCCCCATCAATGAAAAAGGGGAACTGCGGATGGATGAGCTTGATAAACTCCTCAGTTCAAAAGTAAAAATTGTTGCGGTTACTTATGTGTCAAACAGCCTGGGCACGATTAACCCGGTTGTTGAAATAATAAAAAATGCCCATGCGCTTAACATCCCCGTGTTGCTTGATGGAGCGCAGGCTATACAGCACATGCCATTGGATGTGCAGGAACTGGATGTTGATTTTCTCGCTTTTTCAGGACACAAGATGTACGGACCAACTGGCACCGGCATTTTATTCGGAAAAGAAAAATGGCTGAATGCGATGCCGCCTTATGAAGGTGGTGGCGATATGATTAAGAATGTAACCTTCGCTAAAACTACATACAACGAACTTCCGTTTAAGTTTGAAGCCGGCACACCTGATATTTCAGGGGCCATTGCATTGGGCGCCGCGGTTGACTATATTCAACAGATTGGTGTGGCAGCCATACAGCAGGCAGAGGAAGCGTTGATTGCATATGCATACGGCAAACTATCGGCTATACCATCCCTGCGTTTTATTGGCGATGCCAGTCATCGTGCCGGAGCCATTTCTTTTTTAGTGGGCAATATTCATCCCTTTGACCTGGGTGAAATATTGGATAAACAATCTATCGCCGTAAGAACAGGCCACCATTGCACCCAGCCCCTTATGGATATCTTTCATATTCCCGGTACCGTTCGCGCCTCCTTTGCTTTTTACAATACAAAAGCGGAAGTAGATGCCCTGATCAGGGGAATTGAAAAAGCAAAGAAAATGCTGGAATAGCAGATTAATGCCGAAAGTTGCGGAACTTTGCATGATGACAATCAACGAAAAACAAGACGAAATAATAGAAGAGTTCAGCTTTTTTACGGATTGGACGGAGAAATACGAGCACATCATTCAGTTAGGTAAAGACCTGCCTTTAATAGACGGACAATATAAAAAAGAAGAAAACCTGATCAAAGGATGCCAGTCCAGGGTATGGCTTCACGCGGAACATAAAGACAATAAAATCTTTTTTACCGCCGACAGTGACGCATTAATTACAAAGGGTTTGGTGAGCATGATGGTGCGCGTACTATCGGGACAGTCGCCTAGATCAATCGCCGATGCTGATATTTATTTTATAGATGAGATTGGCTTAAAAAGTCACTTATCACTCACCCGTTCCAACGGCTTATTGTCGATGCTGAAGCAGATGAAGATGTACGGAGTGGCGTTCCAGGCAAAGCAAATTTGAGAAAAGTTTATAGTTT
>CAYMKT010000186.1:0-5651 GCA_964391065.1 uncultured Terrimonas sp.
CTCCGGTCAGGGAGATTGCTTCTCCAACACCCAATATTTTTTTCGTTTTTTTAGCAAGTAATCACTAAATTCGGTAACTGTTTAGCTCATCCTTATAAAGCCTGCAATCTTCACCCTTTCTTTTCCGGTTAATACATATTGGTTTTAAATTAGAATGCTCCTTCAATGTAATTGCTGTATCCCTTTTTAAACGCAAAATGAGGGCGACATAGCGTAAGGCGAAGATTAAGCAGCGATGTCTGCCATCCGTCTGAAAACATTTGCAAGACAAATAATTCTTCATCTTTAAAAAATCAAACCATGCCACAAACTAAATCCAACATTTGCTTCCTGGTATTAGTTTCCCTTTTATTCCTGGCCGGTTGTAATGAAGCTCCAACCACCACTTCTGAAAAAAGTGCGGGTGACACGCCCCATGCTGCTGCAACCACTGATGTAAATCCTATGCCTGAATACGATCCCGCTATGGACAGCTATATTACCGGGGGAAATGCCATAAAAAAGTTGGGTGATACATTAGGCATAAAAATGTATGAGTTTACAGCAAAGCCGGGAGAATCGTTTGCGCTGCATACTCACCCCGATCACACGGCTTATATTCTCCAGGGTGGCAAAGTCGCACTATTCATTAAGGCAACCGGAAGAACGGACACGATTGATTTCCCTACAGGCATGGCATTAATAAGCGGTCCGCTGTCTGATTCGGGAACAAATATCGGTAAAACCACCATAAAGATGGTAGTAACCGACATTTACAGGCCCCGTAGTAAATAAAGATTCATTTGTTATAGACCGGCAGCAAGCGTATGCTGTAAACGGCGCGGATGTGCTGCAAAATCTCCATGTCTTTTAAGGTGGCCGATTTGTAACCGGCTGTGTATCGTTGGAATGGCTATGCCAGGAGGCAGCAGAAAGTGCTGAACGCTAACTGCAAGCTCGCGAATGTTATTCCATAGTGAGCTTTAAAAAGGTTACCTTCACCTGCTGCTGCATTTAATCGCGTGGTTTCTTCATTCCTGTGATTTTTTGTGTAAGCAAAACATATAGTATGCTATTTTCAAAAGAACATCTTTTAGGTCAATATGAATGGACAATGAATCCAATAAACGCTCTGTTTACCGGAATTCCAACCCGTCGCATTTTTGATAGATTAAATGGAACACAAGTGTTGTTTCTTATTAATTGCTTTACCGTATTATCAGATTCTTTTTCTGTTGAGGAAGGCAGGGTGTTGGAAAATCTAATTCTGGATCGGTTGCCATTAAATACTCAAAGTGAGAAGTCGGCTTATAATTGGTTAAAGACTAACAGGTAGTTGAAATCGATTTTTTACGTCTCTGTTGCCTTGGTTTGTATTCCCATGATCCGGTTTGCCAAACAAGGCGGATGTTCTCAAGGTCATCCCGGCGTTTAAGAACGTCATCACGATTCGCCGCGGCGGAGTGGTGATCTGCCAATGCGAAGCAGATTTTTAACGTCATTGCGAAGCGTAAGACATTGATGGTATTTTGTAAAATTATACACGCTGTGGCGATCTCCATAGCGAAGCATGAGTAACATGCCAATAATTAGAAAGAATCCGCCCTCCCCGGTGAGTAAATCAGTCTCCGGTCAGGGAGATTGCTTCTCCGCCGCGGCGGATCGCAATGACGGTTAAAAAAGGCGACTCCAATGAATACCTTAGCCCATCTTTTCATCTTTCACCAGCATTTTCAGTCATCATTATCACCCAAAAATATTATCTTCCCTACCAGAACAAATATTATCGATTTAAAACGGAAGTACGGGATTAAGCGGGCAAAATCACCGCAGCAAAATTCCTAAATAACGATATGAAATGTTTCTCTCCTTTGCCATTTCGATGCCGCTATCCGGGTGCAGGGATATTGTTTTCCTTCGTTGCTATGTGTTTTCTACACGCCTGCAACACTTCATCATCAAAGCATAATTCACCTGTAAAAAGGCCCATTGAAGTTTGGGCGCAAAGATCGGTGCTGAACCTTAAGCCAAGGATGTTCAGCCTGGCGCTTGATCCGGAATGTTATGTGGCGTATGATTTGGAACATTGCGCACTATACAAGGTATGGAAGGGTGGCATCAGTTGGGAGGGTACCGTGTACAACGAAACCAAGGTGGCGCAGCCCACCAGTTGGGGCAAGGATTATTTGCTGAATGATTCCACAGCCGGAAGGTGGGCGATCACAAAAAATGGCACGGCAACAACAGCCACTGTGCGATTCCTGGGCTACCGGTTCCAAAACAACCAGGTTTATCTTAAATACAGGTTGGCTACTCCTGCTGATACTGTGGAAGTGGAAGAACGCCCCGAGTTCACCCGCGACGAAAGTGGTAATCCCGGACTGGAAAGAATGTTTGAGACTTTTAAGGTTGGCCCAAAAGTTACTGTATTGTTGAAAACCCCATCCGGACCGCTGCATCTGAAAAGCAATGCCCCCACTGTATCCCAAACCTTTTATCCGAAAATTCCACCACAGTCACCACCTGTTGCAGATCCGGGGAAAGCCGGTGATTTGGGAAAATACTGGATAGAACGGTCAGACTGTTTCACCTGCCACAAATGGGATGAAAAAACGGTTGGTCCCGGCTTTACAGAAATTGCTGAGAAATATGCGCAAAACACCGATGCGGCAAGCTACCTGGCGAACAAGATTAAAACAGGCGGATCGGGCGTTTGGGGCGAGTCGGCCATGAATCCCCATCCCAACCTGGGCGAAGAAAACCTGCGCGCCATGGTGAAATATATTCTTTCGCTAAGTGACAAAAAGCCGACTGCTCTTGCATCAAAATCTATAGAAAAACCAAAGAAGATCATTGCCGCTGTTCCACAAAAATCGAAGAAGCCAGGGTTTGGTGCACCGCTCGCAGGATTGCATCCAAGCTATGATGTGCAAGCTCTCCACCTTCCCGGCACGGAGTATAAAGTAGGTGGGCTCGCCTTTATGCCCGATGGACGATTGATCGTGGCTACCTGGACGCCGGAGGGTTCGGTGTATATACTGGACGGCGTGGAAACCGGCGACAGCAGCAAAATAAGAGCGAAAAAAATAGCATGGGGCCTATATGAACCTTTGGGTGTTGCCGTGGTTAACAGCGACATATTTGTGTTGCAAAAGCATGAACTCACGCAACTGGTAGATCATGATGGAGATGGCATTACCGATGAATACAAGGCTATTTGCAATGGTTTTGGCGTGTCTGCCGATTTCCACGAATTTGCTTTTGGACTGGTGTATAAAGATGAACATTTCTATGCCAACCTATCCCTTCCCATGCGGCTTTTGGATAATGAAAGGCCGCATCCGGATCGCGGACGAACCGTTAAAATTGCGATGGACGGAAGCTTCGAGTGGATCAATTCCGGACTGCGGCAGCCCAATGGTATCGGGCTGGGTATTGATGATGAAATATTCACTACCGACAATCAGGGGCAATGGCTGCCTGCCAATAAATTTATTCATGTGCGGCGGGGTGATTTTTTGGGTATGCGGTGGGGTTTGCCCGATTCCTTGTCTCATCTCAAAATGGTGCCCCCTGCGGTATGGCTCCCCGAAGATGAAATAGCCAATTCTCCATCGGAGCCGGCTTTAATGCGAGACGGACCTTATGATGGCCAGATGATATTTGGCGATGTGTCGCACGGCGGTATAAAAAGGGTGTTCCTGGAAAAAGTAAATGGGGTGTACCAGGGCGTGGTATTCCGCTTTACGCAGGGACTCGAAGTGGGCATTAACCGCATTCGCAGGGGCCCAGATGGAGCATGGTACGCAGGCGGCACAGGTATGGGTGGCGGCTGGAGTTGGAAGGGTACCAACCATGGCTTGCAAAGAATGAAATACAATGGCAAGCCAACCTTTGAGATGCTGGCGATACGATCAACACCCAATGGGTTTGAGATAGAATTTACCGAATCACTTGCAGAGGGACAGGGAAATTCGCCTGCCGATTATGCCATACAGCAGTGGTGGTACCTGCCCACCGAGGCTTATGGAGGTCCGAAAATGGATTTGCAATCATTGAAAGTGCGGCAAGTGCAGGTGTCGCCCGATCGTAAAAAAGTAATGCTGATCATTCCGGGATTAAAAAAGGAACACGTTGTAAAATTTGATCTGAACGAAAACCTGCGCAGCACGAATGGTCAGGAACTTTGGTCATCGGAAGCATGGTATACACTCAATCATATTCCATTGTTAACTCATTAATGTTACTTATGCATTCAAAAAAAATATCGAGAAGAACATTCGTACAGCATAGCGCTACTATAGCCGCCGGGATGTCGGCTATGGCTCCATTGGCTAAGGCAGAATTACTTTCTGAACAAAAACCACCGGTGATCAAAATCGTTGAGGTGGATTCTAATTTTGAACGCGAGCCGTTGATATCTCCTTATCGCTTTAAAGGAAGTGGCGTATCTGAATTGTGGCAAGCCGTGTGTTATCTCGAAACAGAAACCGGGCTGGTGGGTATTGGTCTGGGTACGCAGAGCGTACTGTGGTCCGATTCCAAAGTGTTTTTTGATCATTCCGAAAATGGCGGCAACGCCATCATGTATGCCATGAGTGAAAGGGCTACTCAGATGCTCAAAGGAATGAGTTTTACAAATCCCATTGATTTGTTAGATGAAATATTACCCGAAGTGTATGAGTATGGCAAACGCATCTCCGGCAATCCCAACCTCAGAAAAACCTTTGCATTGAATGCATTGGTTTGTGTAGACAATGCCTTGTGGAAACTGTATTTTGATCATAACAAGATGAAGAATTTTGATGAGATGATTCCCGCTGCCTATAAAGCCGGTCTCTCGCATCGTCATTCCAAAGTAGCCAGTATTCCTGCATTCAGCGTGGGTACACCGGTTTCAGAGATTAAGGAGGCGGCCGACGATGGTTATTTTATTATGAAACTAAAAACGGGTTCCGCAGGGAGTCAAAAGGAGATGATCGAAAAAGACATTCAGTTTCTCACGGATCTGCATAAAGCCATTGGTCATTACGAAACCCCTTATACCAAAAATGGCAAAATGCCTTACTATTTTGATGCCAATGGGAGATATGAAGAAAAGGAAACATTGATGCGCTTCATTGATCATGCGGATAAAATTAAGGCGCTGGACCAGATTGCTGTGATAGAAGAACCTTTTGATGAATTCAACGAAACCTATGTAGGCAACCTGGGTGTGCGCATTGCTGCCGATGAAAGTGCGCATACGGTAGAAGATGCCGCCTGGCGGCTGGAACAGGGCTACGGCTCTATCGCGCTCAAGGCCATTGCCAAAACGCTGAGCATGACGATGAAAATTGCGCAGTTGGCCTTTGAAAAAAAGATACCTTGCTTTTGCGCAGATCTTACGGTGAACCCGATTCTCGTAGACTGGAATAAGTCGGTTGCGGCCAGGTTGCCCCCGTTCCCCGAAATGGATTTAGGGTTGCAGGAAACCAATGGGCACCAGTATTATAAAAATTGGGATACAATGATGAGTTACCACCCCATGGCTCATGCGGAATGGACAAAAACCAAAAATGGCATTTATCCCACCGGGCCGGAATTTTATAACAAAAGCGCAGGCATTCTCATGCCTTCTGAGCACTATGTAAAAATGTTTGATGTAGTGCGCAGGTAAAAAACTAAGCCAT
>CAYMKT010000187.1:0-5535 GCA_964391065.1 uncultured Terrimonas sp.
AAAGCGATATTCTTTGCGATTGCGGGAAAAGAGGGTGCCTGGAAACGGAGGCCACGTTAAGAGTTGTTGTGGACAGGGCCATAAAGGAGATCAAGGATAAAAAAACTTCCTGTATCAATTTTGAAGGTAGCCGTGAGCAGGTAAGCGAGGCCATAATGAGGGCTGCAAATCATGGAGACACTGATGCCATTGATCTGCTGACCGATATGGCATATAAAATAGGTAAAGCTATCGCAATATTAATACACATTGTTAACCCCGAATTAATTGTGTTGAGTGGAAGAGGCACACATTCAGGCAAATTACTAATGGCGCCCATTGAGCAGGCATTAAACAGGTTTTGCATTCCGAGGCTGGTGGAACACACCAAAGTAAAAGCATCTGCGTTAGGTCCTAATGCAGCTTTAAAAGGAGCGGCAGCTTTGGTAATTGATCATTTACAGGAGGAAAACAAATAAATACATTAGCGGCAATCTCTTTTAAAACTTCCTAACAAGACGAACATACTAAAGTAAGCAACATGAAAGAACTATTCAGTGTGTTGAGCAACCTGGCTAATGGGCCATGATTTTATGCGCAGGTGTTTACGCGCGAACGGACGCTCGCAGCTATCATTACTGAAAATAATAGTATATTCTCCGGATGAGCGATTTCAGGAACGCATTTTAATAACTTTTTTTCGTGAATAATTAAGGTCTTTTATTAACTAAAACTAAATTGTTACTTATGACTCGATTTAAGGTACTGCTGCTATTCATGTTAATAGCTAATGTTGCATCAGCACAAAACCGCAATTTAAGCGGAGTTGTAACTGATGCTACCAACAATGGTATACCTGCCGCCAGCGTAAAAGTAAAGGGCAGTAATATTCAAACACTTACCGATACAGACGGTAAGTTCACACTATCTGTTCCTGCGGGGGATATTTTTTTACAGATTTCTTCGATCGGTTTTGAACTAACGGAAATTGCCGTGTCGGCAACTGATAACAATGTTTCAGTAGTAATGGCGGGTACTTCCACAGCCATGGATGAAGTTGTTGTGACGGCATTGGGTATTAGACGCGACAAAAAAGCCTTAACGTATGCTTCGCAGACGGTAGGTGGTGACGAAATCAGGAAAGCGGCAAACATCAACTTTATGGATGCTTTGAGTGGAAAGGCCGCCGGTTTAAATATTTTCACCAGCGCCTCGGGAGCCGGTGGATCTACTAAAGCTGTATTAAGGGGTAATAAATCCCTGGTGGGACTCAGCGAACCATTGTACGTAATTGATGGTATTCCGATGGTTAACAACAAAGGGGCGCAACCCGGGTCGTACGGTGGTACAGACCAGGGTGACGGACTTTCTTCCATAAATCCCGAAGACATTGAAAGCATGAGCATTCTCCGGGGCGCCAATGCATCTATACTATATGGTAGCCAGGGTGCTAACGGCGTAGTATTGATTACCACCAAAAAAGGCAGATCCGGAAAGGTAAGCGTTAACTTTAGTTCCAGTACTATTTTTGACCAGGTATCCGGGCTTCCTGATTTTCAATACAAATATGGTGCAGATGGCGGATCAGATTACAATTGGTCTACAACCAAGGGAAATTACCAGGATAATTATATCGAGGATTTCTTCCAAACCGGGGTTAATGCCACTAATTCTATTTCAGTAGCTGGCGGAAACGACAAAACAACGGTATATTTTTCATACGCCAATACTTATGCTACTGGTGTAATGCCCAATAATACCTACAATAGAAATAATATTTCCCTGAATCAGTCGACCAAGCTATTTAGCGATAAGTTAACACTAAGTTCTAATGTAATGCTTACAAGCGAGTTGTCGCATAACAGGCCTGGCGCAGGTTATTATAACAACCCACTTACCGGCTTGTACCTGTTTGCCCGTGAAAGGGATTTCGAAAGCTATAAAAATACCTACCAGATATTTGACAGCACCAGGAATATGTATAGGAGGAACTGGTATTCTACGGAAGAAAAGCAAAACAATCCGTATTGGGAGATCAATAACAATTCTAAACAGGCTAAAACAAATCGTGTAATTGCGAATATCAAAGCTGCTTATGATATTACAAGTCACTTAAGATTTGAAGTCAGGGGCAATGTCGATTATGCCAATAAATTATTTGATAACAGGTATGCTGCCGGGGGAAATTCGGTGAGCGTTAGTCCAAACGGAACCTGGTCCTACTCAAAATATACTGATCAGTCGCTGTATGCTGATGGAATTTTAAGCTACAATAATATGTTTGGCAATTTTAGTGTTGCAGCAGTTGCCGGAGCCAGCTACCAGAAAAATATCTTTAACGACGGTATGAACGTAGGAAATGGTACCGTTTCTTTAATGTATCCCAATTTCTTTTCCTTCGCTAATATGCCCTACAATGTTATGTTTAACCAAACGATCAACAGAACTATAAAGCAGGGATTATTTGGAAACGCCACCTTTGGATATAAGGATATGATATTTTTAGATGTTGCCGCACGTAATGACTGGGCTTCCACCCTGGCATTGACAGGTAATCAGTCTTATTTATATCCTTCTTTCGGCCTTAGTGCAATTATTAGCGAAATGGTTAATATGCCTGAGGCTATTTCTTTTCTTAAGGTAAGGGCTTCGTGGACTAATACTGCTAATGAAGTACCGTTTAATGTCGTATCTCCTAACAATACCATTGGTAGTGCTGGCGGACCCGCTGGAATAGGAGGCATTAACAGGAATACCCAGGTGCCTTTTACTGAATTAAAACCTGAAGTTATTAAGAGTGATGAGTATGGTGCAGAAATGAGACTGTTCAGGGGAAGGCTTGGATTTGATTTTACCTATTATAATAGCGTAAGTACCAACCAGTTTCTTAGTTTGGCAGCGCCATCAGGTTCTGGTTATACGAGATATTATGTAAATGCCGGAAAAATTACCAACAAAGGTTTCGAACTTACTATAAATGCTGAACCTGTAAGAAATTCCAATTTCCAATGGCTTACATCAGTCAATCTTTCGCAAAATAAGAATAAGATAGTTGAACTTATTGCTGAAAATCCTGAATACCAGGTGGGGGGCGACGATGAAGGCTTTGCTTCTATTATTAAGGCAGGGGGATCTTTCAATGATGTGTGGATATATAAGTTTAACAGGAATGAGGCCGGAGAAATCATTCTTGGTGATGATGGGAAACCCACAAAGGCTGCCACACAGGAGAAAGTAGGTAATGTTAATCCCGATTATCTTTTAGGTTGGAACAATTCACTTAATTATAATAACTTTTTTCTTAGCGTATTGATTAATGGTAAGTTTGGAGGAGTGGCATTTTCAAAAACCGAAGCATTCCTTGATTCGTATGGCGTAAGCCAAAGAAGCGCCGATGACAGAGACGCCGGCTCTATACCGATTAATGCCGTACAAGGAGCTAACAAAGTAACGTCTATTGATCCTGTTATTTATTATTCTACCATCGGCGACAGAAATAAAATTATGGAACCTTACGTTTTTTCCAGAACTAACGTAAGATTAGCGCAGTTCGTTGTTGGCTATAATTTTAATATAAGAAAAGCCAATTCGTTTATAAAAGCGGCTTCAGTATCATTAATTGGAAGAAACTTATTCTTCTTCTACAAAGTGGCTCCTTACGATCCGGAACAGGCAATGAGTACAAACAATTCTATGCAGTCAAATGATGTTTTTTCTGTTCCGTCAACAAGGTCATACGGATTCAACTTTAAACTTACTTTCTAATATTTTCAAAATAATTAGTATGAAAAAAATAATTAGTGCAATATTGTTACTGAGCATTTTCTCATCCTGTACGAAGGATTTTGAAGCTACCAATCAGAATCCCTACCAGATTTCTGACGAAATGCTTAAACAAGATTTTAACCTGGTGGGGTCTCCCTTTTCAGGTTTGTTGTTCAATCTTTTTGGGCACCAGATTGAGGAAGACCTGTGCCACGATTCCTGGATGGGACATTTGCAAACGCCAACTGATTTTGTTGGCAACGTTAATAATACCACCTATTACATACGTTGGAATTCTTACTGGGGCCGTGTTTATGGCAGTGTGATGTCTCCTGCAAAACAGGTAATCCAGTTGGCAGAAGACAATAACCTTCCACTTTTTGCAACATGGGCCAAGTTGATCAAAATTCTTTCGGTATCCAAACTAACAGCTTATCATGGTCCGGTAATTTATTCTAATTATGGTTCAACGGATCCTGTTATCAACTACGACGGAGAAGCTGATTTATACAACCTGTTTTTTACAGAATTAGATGCTATCCAGGCTGAGTTTGCCGCTAACAAAGATTACCCCGGATTTAAAAAGTTCGATCCTTCTTATGCAGGCGATATTAGTGCCTGGATGAAAGTGGTTAATTCCCTGAGATTGAGATTAGCCATACGTTTATCGAAAGTTGCTCCGGATATAGCTAAAACCCAGGGCGAGAAGGCAATGAGTGATCCGGCTGGCTTAATAGAAGTAAATGCAGAAAACTTCAGTGTTGCTTTATTGGGTAGTAAAATTCCTATGGCTCAAATTTGTTTTGAATGGGACGATACCAGAATGGGAGCAGTAATGGAATCTTTTTTGGGTGGTTTAAAAGACGGAAGGGTATCGAAATTCTTTTCACAAACCGGAACCGCTTCCTTATATGCCGATCACCCTTCATTCCCCTACAAGGGCATCCGCAATGGCGCGTATATTACTGCAAAAATTGACAGGGTTCCTTTTTCCAAAATATCCGAGGATTTTCAAACTGTACAAACAAGAAGGTCCTTCACTGCTGCCGAAGTAAAATTCCTTAAGGCCGAAGCAGGTCTCAGAGGTTGGGCCGGGGCCGGAAATCCCAAAGAAAATTATGAGGAGGGTGTAAGGCTTTCCTTTGCAGATTGGGGTGCAGGTGGCGTTGACGCTTACCTTGCGGATAACACCAGCAAACCATGGAATTATGTTGATCCAGTAGATGCAAAAAATAATTTTACATCGCTTTCTACTATAACCGTGGCCTGGAATGAGGCCGATAATAATGAGTTGAAATTAGAGAAAATCATCACCCAAAAATGGATTAATACTTTCACCAATTCACTCGAAGCCTGGGTAGATTTCAGAAGGACCGGTTATCCTAAAATTCCCCATGTTGCCAAAAACGACAGCAATGCGGATTGGGGTATTATTCCCGCTAATGAGTGGATTAAGAGAATGCCATTTGTAAATGGCGAAAGAACCGGGAATCCTGATGGAGTTGCTGACGCGGTATCAAAAATGGGGCCTGGCGCAAAAGACGATATTGCCACTCGTTTGTGGTGGGATACCGGTGGACCGAACTTTTAGTTTTGTGATATTGTCCTATCCTGAGTAAAGTGCCCGATATACGTAGTGGTATCATATTGTGGCGGTAAACTAAGGTTCAATACCTGGGTTTATCGCCACTTCATTACCGCCAGTGAAATGTACCTGGTGGTTTTGATGATCATGAAACCGTGGAACCTGTTATCGCATATTATATTGATCACAAGCTGTGGCCAATATAT
>CAYMKT010000188.1:0-5515 GCA_964391065.1 uncultured Terrimonas sp.
TGCAACGCTTTCTTTTCTTATGTTGTCAGCCATTGAAAACGATTGCTATGACAAAAAAAATCCCATCATTGTTGCTGGCATTAATTGCAACAGTCTATATGCTTGTCTTTCTCCCCGGCTGCATAAAGGATAAAGTAACCGCTACGCACACCTATACTTATACGATAATGACACCTGTTTTGAAATCAAAAGCAGATGTTCTGGCGGCAATAAACGGAAACCCTGACGAAGCTGTTCAAAAAGCGGGAAAAATCTATACAAAGGGTAAATTTATTTACCTGAATGAGGTAAATAAGGGAATTCATATCATTGACAACAGCGATCCATCCCGGCCTTCACAGGTTGCTTTCCTGAACATTCCCGGTAACCTGGATATTGCCGTAAAAGGCAACACACTGTATGCCGATATGTATAGTGACCTGCTCGCAATAGACATCAGCAACCCAAAGCATGTTAGTATCAGCAACCGGATTGCTCATTTTTTTATGGGCCGGATGTATGGTTATGCTTCGGTTATAGACGACGCTCACGTAGCGGTAGACTGGATTAAAAAAGATACTGTTGTAGTATTTACAGAAAGATACTACCAGACGGCGGGTGGTGATATGATGGCATTAAATAACGCCGGTTCCGCTGGTGCAAAATCTAATGGTAACGGCACTGCCGGCTCAATGGCAAGCATGGTATTGATGAATGATTACCTGTATGCCATAAGGGAACCACACAGTGTGGGCATTGTAGATATTACCACTGCCGGCGCTCCACGGTTAGATACAACGTTCTATGCAGGCTTTGACCTGGAAACGATATACCCCTTTGAAGATAAATTATTCCTTGGCTCTTCTACCGGAATGTTCATGTATGATCTTGCCAATCCCACATCTCCTGTACAACTGGGCACTTTTTCGCATGGACGTGCCTGTGATCCTGTAGTAACAGACGGCGAGTATGCTTATGTTACGCTGCGCGGCGGCACTTCCTGTGGCGGGAATGACAATGAACTGAATATTGTAGATGTAAAAGATCTTATGAACCCTGTATTGGTAAAAACCTATCCGCTTACGGGACCAACCGGTCTCACTAAAGACGGTAACCTGCTTTTTGTATGTGATGGTACAAGCGGTGTAAGATTATACGATGCGGAAAACCCCGGCGCGTTAAAACAGCTAACGCAAATAGAAAGTGATTCGCCTTATGATGTAATTGCAGCCAATAAAAAAGCGATGGTTGTTGGCAAAAACGGTTTGTATCAATACGACTACAGTGACCTGAATAATATCCGGCTGCTGAGCGTTTATGCACTGAAAAAATAACCACGAATAGTATTAAGTCCCGCTGGGGTATCTTCATGAAAAGCCATTGCGGGCAGCCCCATGACACCCGGTCGCTGATCGATTCGCCGGGGTCACGCTTCTCACAGTGCCCTGCTGTGGAGACCCCGGTCGCGACAAAAAGCACAAAATCCAGACCTCCTGTCTGAATTTTGACGATTTTTTAATTCTACCATGGTTTCCCTATTAAATATTATTTTTGCAGCCCGTATACAAACAGCTTATGCCCCAATTTAAACAACGACAGTTCCTGGAATTTGAAAAACCGGTCAAAGAATTATTTGACCAGGTAGCACAATTGAAACAAATGGCCGAGAAAAATCCAAAAATGGATTATACGGATACGATACAGCAACTCGAGCAATCCATAGTGGAGAAGCGAAAGGAAATTACCCAACATCTTACACCCTGGCAACAGGTACAATTAAGCCGCCATCCCGACCGGCCTTACACGCATGCCTATATTAAGAGAATGTGCACCAATTATATTGAAATATATGGAGACCGGAATGTTAGGGACGATAAAGCCATTGTTGGAGGATTTGCACAGTTAGATGGTCAAACCATAATGATAATAGGGCATCAGAAAGGAATCAATACCAAAATGCGGCAGTTGCGCAATTTTGGAATGGCTAATCCCGAAGGTTATCGTAAAGCGCTCCGTTTAATGAGGCTGGCCGAAAAATTTAATAAACCTGTTGTAACATTGATTGATACGCCGGGGGCATTTCCCGGCGCTGAAGCGGAAGAACGTGGCCAGGGAGAAGCTATAGCCCGGAATATATACGAAATGATGCGGCTGAAAGTACCGGTTATTTGTGTGATTATTGGTGAAGGCGCCAGTGGCGGAGCGTTGGGTATAGGTGTGGGCGATAGGGTGCTGATGCTGCAAAATACATGGTACACGGTAATCTCACCCGAAAACTGCAGTTCGATTTTATGGCGTAGCTGGGAAAAGAAAGAAGTGGCTGCTGAGCAGTTAAAATTAACCTCTACCGACATGAAAAACTTTGGACTGGTGGATGAGGTGGTGCCCGAGCCATTCGGAGGTGCGCATTGGAATTATGAAGAAACCGCCCAAACCCTCAAGTCTTACTTAACGCCACTCATAAAGCAGTTACAGTCCATTGATGCAAACACCCGCGTGCAGCAACGGATAGAAAAATACAGTAAGATGGGTTTTTGGGAAGAAGTGCCGCAATAAATATTTGTACTAATAATATCTGATGTCGCGCAGGAAGAAAAAGGGAGGTTTAGTAGCTGATAGTTTACCGCTGATATCTGACCTCTAAAACCCTTAACTTGCCGGCCTCAACTACATCCAGCAACAAAGCAAGCAAAATGTCATTAAGAACACTACTCAGGGGAACTGGTGTTGCCATTATTACACCTTTTCAGAAAGACTATAGTATCGACTACATTGCCTTAGATGCAATGATTGACCATGTAATCAATAACGGCGTTCAATATATCGTAACCCTCGGCACTACAGGGGAAGCCCCCACCATAAGTAAAGAGGAGAAGAAAAAGATCGCCGAACATACGTATCAAAAAGTAAATAGCCGGGTACCTGTAGTAGTAGGCATCGGGGGAAGCAACACTGCCGAAACGGTGCAGGAACTCAAAACATTTCCGTTAGACAAAGCTGCCGCTGTTTTAAGCGTAAGTCCTTATTACAGCAAGCCCTCGCAGGAAGGCCTCTATCAGCATTATAAAGCGGTAGCGGCAGCCTC
Organism: uncultured Terrimonas sp.; assembly: GCA_964391065.1. Lineage (GTDB taxonomy): Bacteria > Bacteroidota > Bacteroidia > Chitinophagales > Chitinophagaceae > Agriterribacter. The sequence continues at coordinate 3,065 of CAYMKT010000188.1, forward strand.
ACCAAAACCTGTTATATTGTATAATGTACCGGGAAGAACAGGTCGTAACCTCTCTGCAGCCACCACTATTCGGTTAGCTAAGGAAGTACCTAATATTGGCGGCATTAAAGAGGCTGCAGGAGATATGCTCCAATGCATGCAGCTACTTAAAGATCGTCCAGAAGATTTTTTGATATGCAGCGGCGATGATACGCTTACGTTTCCGCAAATAGCCTGTGGCATGGATGGCGTGATCAGCGTTATTGCCAATAGCATGCCCCGCAAATTTTCTGATATGGTAAAACTGTCGCTGGACGGAAAATTCGCTGAGGCCAAAGGACTGAATGATGCCATGCTGGAAACTTATGACATACTTTTTGCGGAGAACAACCCTGCCGGTGTAAAATCATTCCTGTTTCATTTGGGACTTATTGAAAATGTTTTGCGCCTGCCCGTTGTGCCATTAAGTGAATCCTTACATCAAAAGGCAAAACAAATACTGGATCAGGATCCTTCGTTGAGGTAAATCAATCTTTATTAATAGTTTCGAATGTTATCAAGAGATAACGATCTCAATCAGGGCATGATACCTCAGGGCCAGCCCTGAACCCCAGTTCCTTAGAAAGCTGCGGCGCCACCTTCGGCGGGATTGTTCGACTAAACCTTTTGCAAACGAAGTGCAGCAAAAGGCAGTCTCACGAATAAAGTGGGGTGATCATGCGTTCATTTTGTATGCCTTTCTTTGTTTACGACTGCGTGCTACTGCTGTTGCCCGCAAAACTGAATCGCCTATATTTGCCAAAACATCTAAGACGCCATACCCATGCCATTAAAAAAAGCGTTTCCATTTGCCATTCTGCTGTTTATTTCCATAACTGCTTTTACACAATCTGACCGTATAAGACTTGGCGACAAACAATACCAGTTGCTAGACCGTCTCGATATTAAGCTGCAGAACGACTCTATACTTTCCTTTTCCACCATTAAGCCCTATAACAGGAAAATGTACACGGAGCGGGTAGAATACCTCGATTCCCTGTACCAGGCAGATGCACTACCGGTGGAACTCTCATCGGTTGACCGGCATAATATGGGAAGCATGCTGATGAACAACGCGGAATGGACAAAGCCTTTTGGCGATTCCTTCCGTGTTCGTAAGCCGCTCTGGAACACTTTTTTTAAAACTCCGGCCCATTTATACGAAACCTATTCCGACGATTTTACCCTGATCATTGATCCCATACTGAACCTGCAGTGGGGAAAGTCATCGGAAGTAGATAATGCATTGTTTGTAAACACCCGTGGCTTTTCCCTTCGCGGAAATATCGCTAAACGAATCGGCTTTTATACCTATCTCACTGAAAACCAGGAACGGGATCCTTTGTTCGTACAGCAATATGTAACGAAACACAGGGGAGTGCCGAATGCCGGTTATTATAAAATGTTCAAAAACGACGGGTACGATTATTTTGATGCCCGTGGTGGTATAGATTTCACTGCCACCAAATTCATTAATTTCCGCTTCGGTTATGATAAACTTTTTGTGGGAGATGGGTACCGGAGTTTACTGCTCAGCGATTTCAGCAACAATTTTCTTTACCTGCAAATGGATGTGCAATTGCGTAAATTCGCCTACAAAAGCATTTATGCAGAAATAATCGCACCTTTCAATCCGGTGCCTAACAGGGATACAATACGCTATAAGAACTACATGGCCTTTCATCACCTGAGTATTCAATTTGCTAAATGGCTGAACGTCGGTATCTATGAAAATGTGGTGTACAATGGGAAAAATGGTTTTGAGTTGACCTATTTGAATCCCATTATCTTCTTCCGGCCGGTGGAAATGCAGTTGGGCAGTGGTGATTCAAAAGCCACTGTGGGATTGGACTTTAAATCCAACTTTCTTAAAACGGCGCAGGTATACGGCCAGTTGGCCATCAGCGAATTCGTGTTTGATGAAATTTTACATTACAGCGATGGGAGTTGGTTAAACAAACAAGCTGTTCAGTTGGGTGCGAAATATATTGACGCACTTGGTGTAAAAAACCTTGACATGCTCGTAGAAATGAACCTTATCCGTCCTTTTATGTACACGCACGATGATAGCGCAACGGCATTGGTGCATTACAATACCGAACTTGCGCACCCGTCAGGCGCCAATGTAGCCGAATATATCGGGGTGTTAAAGTATCAACCTATTCCCCGTCTTTATCTCACCGGAAAATTAATGTATTATAAAAAGGGGCTCGATTCTATGGGTGTTAATATGGGCGGCGACCTGTTCAGAAGTTACGATAGCCGCCCGCGTGATTATGGATTTTTTATCGGTACTGGCATCCCCGTAAAAAGTCTGCTTTCATCATTTACTGCCTCCTACGAGATATTGCAGAACCTTTATATCGATGTAAACGTTGCCAACAGGAGCTATAACGTACAGGGACAACCGGATAAAAATGAATTTTATTTTAC
>CAYMKT010000189.1:0-5416 GCA_964391065.1 uncultured Terrimonas sp.
CCCAATCCCTGGAAGGCGATGATTTGCAGGAATTTTTTTGGCATCATGCCAAACCATCCCTCTGGTCAAAAACAAAGCAGCCGGCAAAACAGAAAAACACCAGGCCTGGTTAACATCTTTAACACAACAACAAAACCGGAGTGCGCTCAATGACGAATTTCCCTGCACTTTAAACCGTTCCAAAACTTTCCTAAAACTCACGACCTTATAAACAAAGTAAATCAGGTCTTTTAAACAAAGCCGGAAGCTTCCGGGCTTTCTACTTTTGTTCCAACAAAAACAAATTAAAAAATGGAACAGAACAATTACCAGGGAACGCTGCAAAAACCGATTGGATCCGGCTTCAACGCAGCATCTGCTACAAGCGATGTAATCAAAGGTATTAACCTTACCGGCAAAATTGCCATAGTAACGGGAGGGAATACAGGCATCGGCCTGGAAACCACCAAAACACTTGCTGCCGCAGGCGCTACTGTGATTGTCGCCGCACGGAATATTGAAAAAGCAAGCAAAAATTTGCAGGGGATTACCAACGTAGAATTGGCGACAATGGATTTAATGAATCGTGAATCTATAGATGCGTTTGCAGAAAATTTTCTTGCTTCAGGCAGACCGTTGCATATTCTTATTAACAATGCAGGCATTATGTGGGTACCGTTACGCAGAAACAGCCGTGGCATTGAATCACAGTTGGCTACCAATTACCTGGCACAGTTTCAGCTTACTGCGAGGTTATGGGCTGCACTTCAAAATGCAAACGGGGCGAGGGTGGTAAATGTTTCTTCCCAGGGACATCAGTTCGCTCCTTTCAATTTTGAAGACCCCAATTTTCTAAACTGCGAATACGAAACCTTACAGGGTTATGGACAATCGAAAACGGCTGTTAACCTGTTTTCACTTGAATTGGACAATCGCGCCAAATCGTCAAATGTACGAGCCTATTCCGTTCATCCCGGCTCAATAGGAGGAACCGAATTGGCAAGAGATGCTTCACCCGAATTGTTTCAGCAGATGGGTTTCTGCGATAAAGAAGGTAATCTGCTGCCGGAAGTAGCCGCATCATTAAAAACAATTCCGCAGGGAGCAGCCACTACCGTTTGGTGTGCAACAAACCCCTTGCTCAACGATATTGGAGGGGTGTATTGCGAAGATTGCGACATTGCCGGAATGGCTACTAATGCTTCAATAGCAGGAGGCGTTAAGCCTTATTCCTTAGATGAAACCAGTGCAAAACGGCTATGGAAACTGAGCGAAGCGTTAACAGGCATGCCATTTCATATCATGAATAATCACAGGTATGATAGCTCAGGGCAAACCCTGAACCGCAGTTCCATATCAAGCTAAGAGGCGACTAAGCCTTCTGCTGCACTTCGTTTGTAAAAGGCAGTCCTCACGAATAAAATGAAGGCAACAACGGAAAATCCAAAGAAAGGACTTTCAGGCAAGTTAAATATGGCCTTTTGAACAAAGTAAAGTATACGATACTTACTACTTTTGCATTCATATCTTCTCTTTTGAGCAATACTAAAAAACAACAGCATGGAGTATCAAGCTAAATACATAACCGAAGACATAAAGCTATCCTGCTATGAAGACAAGTTTTTCAAATCTGATATTATGTTTGACCACCACATGCTGGTATGGTTCATTTCGGGTGAAACAAAGATTGTGCAGGCCGATGCTACGTATTTTTTTAAGAAAGGAGATATTTTCTTAATCCCAAGAAACCAGTTAGCCACCATCATCAATTATCCAAAAGACGGGCAGCCTCATAAAACAGTGGTGATGCACTTATCGGTCGAAAGGCTAAAGAACTTTTATGCAAACCTGAAGGTGAACGCAAAACCACCGAAGTCGCCAAAAATTCCCAGCTACAGCAATCATCCATTATTGGAAAGCTGCCTTGCTTCGTTGATTCCATATTTTGAAATGAAAACCCTCCCCGATAACATTGCCTCGCTGAAAATTACAGAAGCGATAAGCATTCTGAGAAACATTGATAAGGACATTGACAGTGTACTGGCAAACTTTGAAGCGCCCGGAAAAATTAATTTAGCCGACTATATGGAAAAGAACTTTATGTTCAATCTGCCAATGGAAAAATTCGGTTATCTCACAGGAAGGAGTTTAACTACCTTCAAGAGAGATTTCAAAAAAACATTCAATACCACACCGCAAAGATGGCTAACCCAAAAGCGGCTGGCGCTTGCACATTACCAGTTTGCAGAAAAGAAAAAAAAGCCCATTGAAGTTTGCTACGAGGTAGGATTTGAAAACCTGTCGCATTTTTCTTTTGCTTTTAAAAAACAGTTTGGCTATGCTCCTACTGAGTTTATAGACCAAATGAACAACAAAAACCGGCTTAGCGGAATAAACAAGTGAATGATGCCCTGGAACCCGATACATACAACCGGTTTAAGAGGATCAGGTATCAGCCGTTTTTTGATCTGATGGCTTTCATCATACAGCGCCAATGCGGAGGTTGCGCCGCAATATCTTCCAAAGTTTCAACCAACGCCAAAGCTTCGACAGATAAATTTGCCACGGAGGAGTTCCCGTTATTCTAATCAGCAATAGAGAACTTCTATTTACAAGCGCTGACGCATCATTCCGTTAGTTCATTTTTCATCGTGCAATCACCCGCACTTTACCATCAGACATATGGCGTTGCAAAAGCATTATTTTTTATACCTTCCTGTAGCAAAATCAAAAATCAGCAATGATCAAATATCTCTTTACCCTACTAATGGTATGTGCTGGCTTCACCACATTACATGCACAGTCAGCAAAAAAACGACCCAACATCGTGATCATCATTTCCGACGATCATGCTTACCAGTCCATCAGTGCTTACGGAAGCACGTTAATGCAAACCCCCAGTATTGACCGTATTGCCAATGAAGGCGTATTGTTTACCAGGGCCTATGTAACCAATTCTATTTGCGGACCCAGCAGGGCGGTGCTGCTCACCGGTAAATACAGTCATAAAAATGGCTTTAAGGATAATGAAACCTCGCAGTTCAACGCTTCCCAGGATCTGTTTGTAAAACATTTGCAGCATAGCGGCTACCAAACGGCATGGATAGGCAAATATCACCTGGGAGAACAACCACAGGGATTTACCTTCTGGCAGGTGTTGCCGGGACAGGGCAGCTATTACAATCCCGATTTCATTACCATGGATGGCAGCAGGAAAACAATTGAAGGTTATGCCACGGATATTATTGAAGATATCTCCGAAAGCTGGTTAGACAACCGGGATACCAGCAAACCCTTTTGCCTGGTGATCGGGCATAAAGCCACCCATCGTACATGGATACCCGACACAATGGATATGGGCAGGTTCGACAGCATACAATTTCCTTTGCCAGCAAATTTTTACGACCCCTATACCAACAGGGCTGCCGCACAGGTGCAGGACATGAGCATTGCTACAACCATGCGACTGGGATATGACCTGAAAATGGGAGAAGATGATCTTACAGACAGGAGCGTGTTGCGTATGAATGCGCAGCAACGCGCCAGGTTTGACGCCTATTACCAACCTATTGAAGCTGATCTGAATGCCCGTCATTTATCGGGCAATGCGCTCACCGAATGGAAATACCAGCGCTATATGAAAGATTACCTGGCAACCGCGGCTTCATTGGACCGGAATATCGGCCGCACACTGGACTATCTTGATCAACATCATTTAACGGAGAATACCATTGTAATTTATCTCAGCGACCAGGGGTTTTACCTGGGCGAACATGGCTGGTTCGACAAGCGTTTTATGTATGAAGAATCTTTTCGAACGCCCATGATGATGCGCTACCCGGGCACCATTAAACCGGGCACAAAATCTGATGCATTTGTGATGAATCTCGACATCGCACCTACCTGCCTGGATGCCGCAGGAGTGGCGGTTCCGAAGGATATGCAGGGACAGTCATTCCTGCCCTTACTAACAGGCAAAAGCAAAAAAGATCGCGAAGCGATGTATTATCACTACTATGAAAACGGCGAACATTCCGTTTCACCTCATTTTGGCATTCAAACCCAAAAATATAAACTCATCCGCTTTTACAAAAGAGTGAATAGCTGGGAGCTATACGACCTGCAAAAAGACCGGCACGACATGAATAATGTATATGGCAAAAAAGGCTATGAGAAAATAACGAAGCAGTTAAAGTCGCAGCTCAATGCATTAATCGCGGAGTATGAGGATGAAGATGCGAAGAAAATAATGGACGGAGAATGAATTTAAAATAAAATAACCTCCACCCTGCTGAGTTGGTCTATATAAACAGTTGAAGAAACAATAGTTGTATTAAATAAAACTCCCGAAGGCAATGAAAACAATCACTTTACTGGCTTTTACTTTCTGCTCTTTCGTACTACAGCCCGTATGTGCCCAACCTGCCGGTACCTATAAATGGTGGAACCCGGCAGATGCAAAGTTTACAGCGATAGCAGGACAGGCATGGCCCAGGGAAGTAGAGAGCCGTTACGACCGGCTTCCGGCCAAGGCTAAGGGCAAGGTGCGGGACGAAGTATGGAACCTGGGGCATCACAGCGCCGGCGAATACATCAGCTTTTCCACATCGTCCAATGACATTATGGTACGCTATGCCGTTAGTGGCGGGTTTGCTATGCCACATATGCCTTCTACCGGCGTTAGCGGAGTTGATTTGTACGCCAGGGATGTAAACGGCAAATGGCAATGGGCATCGTCAAAATACAGTTTTGCAGATACCATTACCTATCGCTTCAGCAACTTAGCCATCTCGGGGAAAAGCATGGAGTTCAGGCTATACCTACCCTTGTACAATGCCCCTGAATGGCTGGAGATTGGAGTGCCGGATAATGAGGCGTTTACACCGCTGCCCGCTGCTACCGAAAAGCCTATCGTAGTTTATGGCACTTCCATTGCGCAGGGCGCCTGCGCTACAAGACCCGGGTTGGCATGGACGAATATTTTGAACCGGAAAATGGATCTGCCGGTAATCAACCTCGCCTTTTCGGGTAACGGGAGATTAGAGCCGCCCGTAGTTGATTTGATTAATGAGATAGACGCGAAACTGTATGTGCTGGATTGCATGCCCAATCTTACAGACAATGTATTGTATCCATACTCCGAATTGAAGAAAAGAATTACGGCATCGGTAAAAAGCCTGCAAGCTAAACATCCGCAAACACCCATATTGCTCGTTGATCATGCCAGTAGTCTTAAAGATTCCAACTTAGATACATCGAGGCTTCATCGCAACCAGTATGTTACAAAAGCAGTGAATGAAATATTCGCCGAAATGCAAAAAGAAGGTTTTCGCAATATTTACTTTTTAAGTGGAGAAGCGATTAATCTTGGTATTGAAAGCACGGTGGATGGGTCGCATCCCAACGATTTAGGGATGATGGAATATGCCAACGCGTA
>CAYMKT010000190.1:0-5338 GCA_964391065.1 uncultured Terrimonas sp.
TTTATACAGGAACAGAGTTTAGGCATTCACTACAACAAGGGCAGCGACCTGCTGGATTACCTGGTTGATAAATCTGTATTTGACTATAAAGATGGTTTTGTAAAAATTCCGGACGGGCCCGGACTGGGCATAGAGATAAACGAAGAATTTGTAAAAAAGAGTGCGGAAGCAGGACACAACTGGCGCAACCCTATTTGGCGTCACGGGGATGGCAGCATAGCGGAATGGTAATCACCCCACTTCCTTCAAAACAAACGCTACATTACTGTAATATAACAAGAGAGAAATTTCTATAACTTCGTCTATGGTTGCCAGATAGTAGCAGCAATATATCTTTCGGGCTTTTGCTTATCCTCGAAATAATACACCGTTACTACTTTCCCGTCGGCACGTTGTACCGAACGAACATAGCCGATATCTCTTCCCCCGCCATCATCTCTCAATACCACTTCATCCGACCAACTCTTGCCATTGTCGTTGCTCAAACGGGCAGCGATGCGGTAAGGTTCTGCTCGTACCCCATAGGTCAGGCACAGTCTCCCATCTTTTAATTTTACCAGGCTTGGCGGGTTACCTTCGCCGAGGTCTTTTACGGGCGGGTCGAGCAAGGTCCATGTTTTTCCTGCATCCGAGCTCAACCATGCGTCTATCCAGCGATGGCCGGCTTCTCTGCGCCTGATGGTGGTAATGAAAGAAGTTTCTGAAAGCTGCACGCTGGAAGGCATAATGCCAAAACCTTCGGGTTCGGGGCCGATCATAGAAACCAGTTCCCAATCAAGTCCGCCGTTGCGGGTAATGGCGCAAAGCGGTCTACCCTCTTCGTTGTTACGTTTAGCCGCGGATAAAAAGGCCATACAGGTCTTATCATCCAATACAATATAATCTGTTCGGGCAAGCATATTCGACTTGCCAGATACTTCAAGCGTAAACGGACCTTTCCACTCATGCCCCCGGTCGTATGAATAATAAAAAACAGAAGGGCCGCTTTTGTAATCGAGAAACCGAAGCGTCATTGCAAAATCGGGGTGTTTGAAATGAATGGGTTCGGTAAGTTTTACAGGTTCTTTGCGGTTGGCGTACTGCGGCTCTGTGCCATGCAGGCTGGAACCCCTGGCTACTAAAATACCATCGGCTGAGGGATCTTCTATATCCCAGGTTTCGCCACCGTCTACGCTGCGTGCAAATAAAGATTCTTCCGGTTTCTCGCGGTCAATATTGTGCATGGTGGGTCCGAGGTTTTTATGGTACCCTCTTGCAAAACCCACTAAAATTTCATTATCCCAATGCCAGATGCCGTTATTTGCCGGCCAGCCACCAAAGCGGCCTTCTTTATAAAACACTTCAACATGCTCGGGTTCATTTGCTTTAGCCTCAACATCTTTCGTTTGAGTTCCCTGCTGGCAGGAGAAAGTAGGAACTGATAAAAGCACCAGGTAAAAATTTTTAAGCATCGTTTATGTATTCAATATTAAATGAGCAGTATCTATTTTTTCTCTTTTCTACTGAGGTATGCTTTACGGTCGGCATCCCACGAATCTACCAGGGTTTTGTTGTACCGTTCTTCAAAATCCGGCGGTGGAATCAGCGATTCAGGTTCAAGGTTGTGATTGACGATATAACTCAGCTTCCCATTATTTTTCACAACCGAAAATTCATCATACACTTCTCCTGCAACTGTTTTTGTTGCATAATGGATGGTGTCCGGTGTAATATCTATTTCCTGGAAAAGTTGCAAGGATGTGCCTGCCCGCTCTATCCAGTCGCCAAACTGTATGGCATTTTGATACGGTCCCGCCACAGAAATCACGTACACGGGGAACCTATCGCCTATGCGCCCTCTTGCATAGAGATGTTCGTGACCGGTTAATACCAGGGGAACCTTATATTTTTCGTACAGCGCCTTGAATTCCGGGAACCTCAGGCCCTCGTTACGATTTCTCGCGGTGGCATTCATGGCATAGTGATGCGTAACAAAAACCCAATCGCCCTTATATTCTTTTAACCGCTCTTCGGTCCATTTAAGTATAACCTCACGGTCTTTGGGATATTTATAGCGACAAAGATTTAATGATATAATGCGGGTATTGGTAGGCATTATCCTGGCGGCGTTCGCCCGGGGAATAAAAGCTGAGTAAACCCATGCCAAACAAAACAAGAACAGGAATATAAAATTTTTGAATCATGACGCACTGCATTAAAGAATAGAAACAAGTGAATGAATGGAAACGATGCTGACTAAGACAGGGAATCTGGTAATAATAGCAACGTTGACCCAGGCCTGAAGGATAATCCCTGTCTTTTTAAACAGAAAAAGTAATGTGCTGTATCATTGCTCCTTCATTCCAATGGTTACCCAACATCAATTGATCAAATAGAACAAACGCTAAGCAATAGCTATTGCATGCAACCTGGCAGAAACAACTTACATTGCTTTGTGCGGTCAGCAAGCTTCCCGGAGGCTATTCAGGAGAAAAAAGTCAATTCAACTTATATTTCGGAAATGGTTACGCGAAGTTGTCACCCGCGCAATCAAGATATTGCGTACACATGAAAATAAAAAAATGTGGACGGGTGTTTTTTAAAGATGATAAATTCCCGGGCAATTTACCAAAGATTTGCAACTAAAAAGAGGGTGATGCGTTTTAGGATGAGGTAGCTAATCCACCCTCATCAATTCATGCAAAAGCTTTTTTTCTTCACAAAAGATTATAAGAATACCAACAATAAAGACAGTGGATTCTATTGGATTGAAGTCAACAGCGACCACCAGGCATTGTTTTACAAAAAAGGATTAATATCAGCATCATTTTACAAGGAAAGAATAGTAAACATTGACGATGATCTTCATTTAAAGAGTTACCTTAAAATATTATTGAAAGCGGTAACCATGATAGAAGACAATTAAGTCCGTTCACTCACCCCTGCCATTTCTCATCGCCTGTTTCAACACCGTTCTCTTAAATCGCCATTGGGTAACCAGCTACATTTCCCATCTTTATCAACCCCGTTGAGGAAAAAAACATCCTGATTGTATCCATCATAATCGTTATTTTTATTTGCATCATTTCAAAAGTTCCGCTACCGCATGAAACAGATGGAGAATGAATATATGCTGCGAGGGGTATATTTTGTTCTGCATAGCAAACAGCAAACGGATACATTCACCTACTTCAAAAACATTCGGTTATGAATTCACGTCGCGACTTTTTACAAAAGCTCACCGTTCCATTCGTTACACTCCCCTTTTTGTCACTTCGAAACCCCGCAGCCCCGGGACAAATTAATGAAGAACCATATGATGGCCCCGTGTTAAGAGTGGCTATTATGGGACTTGGGGGTTACGGTACACGGGTTGCCGATTCTATGCAATCCTGCACCAAGGCTAAGCTGGTGGGAGTGATCAGCGGCACCCCGTCAAAAATCACAGCATGGCAGACCAAATACAATATCCCTGAGAAGAACTGTTACAATTACGAAAATTACGATGCCATAAAAGATAATCCCGATATAGACGCGGTATATGTGATTACACCCAATGCACTGCATAAAGAAGGAGTACTACGGGTGGCCAAAGCAGGCAAACACGCCATTTGCGAAAAGCCTATGGCGCTCAATGCAAAGGAAGGCCAGCAAATGATCGATGCCTGCAAAAAAGCGAATGTAAAATTGTTAGTGGGCTATCGCATGCATTTTGAGCCTAAAACGCTTGAAATTATCCGGATGAGAAAAGACGGGGAACTTGGAAAAATAATGTTCTTCCAGGGCTTATGCGGCTTCAGGATTGGCGACCCCACGCAGTGGCGGTTAAGTAAAGCATTAGCGGGTGGTGGCTCAATGATGGACATTGGCATTTACGCAGTTAATGGAGCCCGTTATATGGTGGGAGAAGAACCGGTATGGGTAACCGCGGAAGAAACCAAAACAGACCATGTGAAATTTAAAGAGGGCGTTGACGAAACGATCATGTTTCAATTGGGCTTCCCGAGTGGCGCTGTGGCCTCCTGCCTGTCGACCTATAATATGAACGGGCTCGACCGTTTTTATTTAAACGCCGAAAAAGGATTTGCCGAAATGCAACCTTCAACCGGCTATGGCCCCATAAAAGCAAGAACCAATAATGGCGAGTTAACGCATCCGCATGTAACCCACCAAACCGTACAGATGGAAGAAATGTCCGCCATTATCCTTGAGGGTAAGCAGCCTGTTGTGCCTGTTGACGGAGAAGAAGGTTTGAAAGACCTAAAAATAATAGATGCTATTTACGAAGCAACCAAAACAGGGCGAAAAATAAAACTGAACTTGTAAGTTATTCCAGGTTCTCCAGGAAAGCGTACCGCATTCATGAACGTACAGTCCATGCAGCATTGCATGGACTGTACATCATCAATTATTTTGAATCCGGATTAACAATAAAAAGTGGAAATCTTTCCCAATAAAATAAGACAGCAAGAATAATTAGAGCTATTGCAGCTTAAAAACTACCCCCACCTGGAAGTTCGTGATATCATAGCCAGCCTCCGCATTGAAACCAAACGTTGGGCTAACGAAATAAGACGCACCGACAAATGCGCCGAATACCGGGATTACTTCGCTTTTATCATAATGCCGATCGCTTGTATACTCATAATGATGAAAACCAAGCCCCGTGGAAAAGCCACCATAGGTATCCAGGCCTTTTATTTCCCAGCCGTAATGCCATGCCGACCTGGCAGCAACAATAGTTGTGCGGGATTTATAATCTTCGTGATATCCACCACTTGAAAACGATCCACCAACTTCGGGACCTAAGGTAATAACGCCGGGCCCGGCCTGCCAAAGCCCCCACTCCAACGCTGCTTTTGTTCCGAAACCGGAATTATAATAATCGTCTCTGTAATGGGAACCCACTCCTACGCCAATATTAAGCGTAAGACTTCCCACCTGCACGGGACTAACCGGGCCGCTACCAGTTTTTGACTGAGCACTGGCAAACAATGGTAATGCAAATGCGAGAATAAAGAGAGCGAACTGATGTAGTTTTATTTTTTTCATAGTTATTATAAAGCGCAAATATAATACCAACAGCCGTATAAAAATGCATTATCATACATGCACCATATGCTACAATGCAATCAGGATTTACCATCAGGATGATAGTATTCTAATTGCTTTTCGAGTAATTTTTTATATACGCCGAATTTATGCGTACTCCATTCATCAGCTACCTGGCAGGTTATATCCCGCAGCTCGTTCAATTCAGCATTCTGAAATTCAAAGACAAAATAGGCATAGTCTTTTTCAAGAAAACTTTTGACCTGGTTAAATACGGGTTCATTTGATTTTTCCGTAATAATACCAT
>CAYMKT010000191.1:0-5245 GCA_964391065.1 uncultured Terrimonas sp.
TCACTCCGTTCGTAATGCTACGACCGGGTTGGCAATGGCTGCTTTGATTGCCTGAAAACTTATCGTTGTAAGTGCAATAATGATCGCCGCGCCTCCACCTGTAGCAAATAACCACCAACTGATGTTGATTCGATAAGCATAATCCTGCAACCATTGGTGCATGTAATACCATACAATGGGTGTGGCAATCGCAAAGGCAATTGCAATGAGTACGATAAATTCTTTTGAAAACAAATAAACGATATTGCCTGCCGTGGCACCAAGTACTTTCCGAATGCCAACTTCTTTTATTCTCTGCACTGCCATGAATGAGGCTAAACCATACAAGCCAAGGCAGCTGAGGAATATAGCGATGGCTGCAAAAATTTTATACAACTGCGATAACTGGTTTTCCTGTTTATAAAAACTATCAATTTTGTCATCCAAAAACCTGTATTCATAAACATAATCCGGAAATGTTTGCTCCCATATTTTTTTGATGGATTGCATTGTACCCGTCATGTTAGTAGTGGAAAGTTTTATGGAAGCCTGGCGGTACATGGTAGCATTCGTGGCAATAAGCAAGGGTGCAAGATCATTGCGCAAAGACCTGTTATTAAAATCTTTCAATACACCAACAACAGGACATTTTATCAGCCCCCCCATTATGCTTATTTCTTTGTTCAATATATCTTCCGGTTTTTTAAGTCCTACACTTTTTACGAATGATTCATTCACTAAAAATTCTGTTGTAGGACCGGAAGGCTTTAAATTTCTTCCGGCTACCAATTGTAATTTATAAGCCGGCACATAATCGTTGTCGGCGAATTTGGTTATAGCCTGGAAGTCTTCATCCTTTGTTGCATTATCAAACCTGAATGCGGTAAATATATTATTATCATCTTCCATTGGCGATGTGGAACTGAAGCTTACTGCCTGCACGCCGATTGACAATAACTGTTGCTTTAAATAATCCGTGAGCTTGCCGCCGGTACTATCGGGGCGATAAGGAACATTTACGATGGCATCTTTATCAAAGCCCAGCGGCTGGTTCATAAAATAATTCATTTGCTGTACAATAATGAGTGTACCGATAATCAGCGCCTGAGCAATAACAAATTGAAACACCACCAATCCTCTTCTTAATGAAATACCCTTTGTATTGTTTGCTGTGAGCTTAGTCTTTAAAGCAGTAACGGGATTGAAACGTGATAAAACAATTGAAGGATAAAAACCTGCGAGTGCAGTTACGATAATTGTTACAGCCAAAAGAAGTAATATCACTGAAGGACTGGATAATATGTTGAATGAAACTGAAAGCTCCAGTATTTGATTTATGAATGGCAAGCCAAGTAAGGTAATGCCTGTTGCCAATATTACAGCAACGGCAACTATTAAAAATGTTTCAACGATAAATTGAATTTGCAATTGCAATTTATTACTTCCCAACACCTTTCTTACGCCAACCTCTTTTGCACGGTTAACAGCCTGCGCAGTGGACAGGTTAATAAAGTTTATGCAGGCAATTAACAGTATGAATGCAGCAATCAGCCACAATACATTTATCAGTTCGTTACTGATTGTTTTGTTGCTGTAATTTCCCGCTGCTGTATCGTAATGCACGGCATTTATTGGTTGTATAATATAGCTATCCTTGTTATTGGCGGGCTGCACCTTTCTTGCATAAGCGCTTAATTGTTGATTGAAATTGCTGGCAGAAATATTTGGCGGCAGCAAAACATAGCAACCAAAATCAGTTGCTGTTCCATTCCACCCGGGTTGTGCAAATCCGTATTGTTTATCTCCTGTAAAATCTGTTCCATAAGCAACTGCAAGCTTCAACTGAAAGTCGGTATTTGCAGGTATTGTAGCGAGAATACCTGAAACTTTTAGCGCTGTTGCCGGGAACTGGAATAATCCCGTACCCATGCTGTAATATCCTGTTATTTTAATGGTTTTACCTATTGCTGTTTTCCAGTCGCCGAAATAATTTTCTGCAATCTCTTTTGTAAGCAATACATTGTTCGGATCCTTTAATGATTCGTATGAGCCTGCGAGCAGCGGAAAATCAAACATCTTAAAGAATGACGGCGACGTATAAAATACACCACTTTGCTCTTTAAATTTTTTTAGTGGCGTTCCGTTATCATCCAATACCTGTAACTCATCATTGTGGCTTGCATAAACCGGGGCAACCTGTTCAAGTTGAGGAAAAGCCACTTTCAATCCTTCAGGCATTGGAAAAGGAACATTTTTTGTATACGTAATATTGCCCGCGTCTGCATGACGAGATTCAGTCAATACACGATAAATTTGATCTTTCTTTGAATGAAAAGTATCGAAGCTTGTTTGAAATTGTATGATGATAAAGATCAGCAGGCAAACGGCAATACCTACTGCCAAACCCGCGATGTTAATAATTGCGTAACTCCTGTTGCGGATCAAACTTCTGAATGCAGTCTTGAAATAATTTCTAAGCATGTAAGAAAGTTTAATGTTTAATATCTGGAGTGTATGGTTCTTCCAACTTCAAACCATAAACTGTAAACCATAAACTTGATTATCATTCCGTTCTCAAACTCTTCACCGGGTTTCTTACGGCGGCACGTATCGTATTCAGGCTTACTACGATTAAAGTCAGAAGCAGTACAACAATTCCAACGCCAATAAACAGCCAGGCGGTGATTTCAATGTGATAGGTATACTTCTGCAGCCAGTTATTCATGCCCCACCAGGTAAGCGGAACCGCAATGAGAAAAGCAATCAGCACCAGTTTTAAAAATTCTTTCGATATTAATGCCAACACCTGCTGCACAGTGGCCCCCAATACCTTTCGGATACCAATTTCTTTTATTCTTTTTTCAATGGTGAACGATGCTAAGCCGGCGAGACCGATACAACAGATAAAAATGGCAAGCCCGGCAAAAATATTGGTGAGCTTACTGATCAATTCTTCGGCAAGAAATTTCTTGCCGAATTCCTGGTCTGCAAACTGGTATTCGAATGGTACTAAAGGACTATATTTTTTATAAATGGCCTCAATCGATGCCAAGACCTTTTGTGGTGGTATATTCTTACCAAGCCTGATGCTGTTTGAATTGATGTATCCCGTGGAATAATAGATCATGAGCGGGTCTACCGGTTTAAAAGGAGACTCCATCACCACATTGTCGGTTATCCCGATAATGGTATACACCCTGCTGCCATATCGCATTTGTTTGCCTACGGGATCTTTTAATCCTGTTGCTTCTACCGCAGCCTTGTTCAATAGCATGTTAGCCGAGTCGGAAGGTGTTCCTGAGAAATCTTTTCCTTCCAGCATTTTAATGCCCATGGTTTTGGTGAAATCAACATCCACAGATAGCCCGGAAAAAATAATGTTCAGGTTTTCAGGTTTGCCTTCCCAGTCAGGCGAAGGCGACTTCCACCATATGGCAGTAATGGGTGATGATGTGCGGGTAACGGCATCAATCCATCCCGTTTTAAGCAATTCATCCCTGATCACGGTAAAATTCTTCTGCGTGTCTTCTGTAGCGGGAATCATGATGAGATTATTGGGATCATACCCGATATCCCTGTCCCTGATATGCTGTATTTGCTGATAGATAATAACCGTTGCAGAAATAAGCAGGATCGAAATAACGAACTGCGCCACCACCAGGATGTGGCGTGGCAGAACCGTTTTCTTTCCGGCAACAAAAGTTCCTTTCAGCACCCTTACGGGGTTAAAGGAAGAAAGATATAAGGCGGGATAGCTGCCTGCAGCAAAACCGGTAAATGCAATAATGGCGAGTGCCAGACCCCAGAAATATAATGTTCCGACAGGCAATTGCAATTTTTTATCAACCAGCATATTGAAGGCTGGCATCAACAGATACATGCAGACTAAAGAAAATATAAATGCAATGCATGCGAGTATTATCGATTCAAGGAAAAATTGTAACACCAGTTGCTTTTTACCGGATCCCAGTGTTTTACGGATGCCTACTTCCTTGGCTCTTTTCTCCGAACGCGCCGTTGACAAATTCATAAAATTCACGCAGGCGATAAGGAGTATAATGATACCAATAATGCAAAATAATCTTACATACTCAATCATACCGCCCGTATTTTTCCCCTCCTTAAAATCACTGTACAACCGCCATTTACTCATCGGGAAACTGAAGTAAGAACTTATCTTTTTGTCGCTGGGGTCATGCTTTATTTTTAGTTCCGTTATTTTTTTGTCGAGTAATTTCATATCGGCGCCTGGCATGGTTTGCACAAATACCGCCCAGGATGAATTTCGCCAGTTGCTCATCATTTCCTTCAGGTAGTCGCCGCCGTAATTAAACCTGTCGATAAAATCAAACTGCAGGGTGGAGTTGCCCGGCACGTCTTCCACAATGGCGGTTACTTTGGCATCGAAATCATTGTCGACCCTGATCACCTTGCCTATGGGATCCGCAGCGCCAAACAAAGACTTTGCTGTTGACTCAGTAAGCACTATGGAATAAGGATCGGGTATAGCTGTTTTTGCATTCCCCCGGGTAAACTTCCACGAGAATACATCAAAAAAATGTTCACTCACGGTATAGCCGGTTTTTTTCAACCGTGTGCTGCCATAGATGAGTATATGTGGCTGCGGATAAGTGGTGACGGCAACGTTCCTGACCTCCGGAATTTCCTTTTCGATGGATTGACCCAAGGGCAGCACCATGTTTGGATCGGTGAATACCTGGTTATTAAAATCACGGTTGGCCATCACCTGGTATACATCATCATAATTTTTATGAAAGCTGTTATAGGTAACTTCATCCTTTACCCATAGCAGTATAAATATCGCACAGGTCATTCCAATCGTGAGTCCAGGGAGGTTGACAAAAGCAAATCCCTTGTTTCTGAACAGATTCCGCCAGGCGATCTTCAAATAATTACTGAACATTAGTAGAATATTGATATCGTTGATGTTAATAGGGGTGCAACGGCACAATATTCCAGTAAAAAATATGCCCTCTTCTTATATTATTGAAATACAAATAGTTGTGTAAAGTTTATCCAATTGGATTGTCCGGTTTTGATACAGTTGGTGTTTGGTTTTGATATGAGGAGCCGGTACAGCGCAGACCTGTATCCATCACAGGATAATGATGGTAGAGGCAATACTTATGGCAAGCCCCGAAATATTTATGGCAGAAAACGTTTTATTTCTCCGGATGCTTCGCCACGCTGTTTTGAAATAATTTTTAAACATAGAGCTTTATTTATTGATTGCTGATCCGCCACG
>CAYMKT010000192.1:0-5154 GCA_964391065.1 uncultured Terrimonas sp.
AGCTATACGCCACAAACCATAAATCCGGCCACCTTATCTCCTTTTCTTTTTGCTTTCTTTGCTTTTCTGATGCCTGATGGGTTTTCCGTTGTCGCCGTTTTCCCCGGGTTGAATGATCCATTCGTAGTCTAATTGCCGTTTACCCAAATTAGCCGACAGTACTTTAACCCAAACTTTATCACCCATCCTGAAAGTCCGGCCGCTTCGTCTGCCCGAAAGACAATACTCCGTATCTACCAGGCGAAAATCGTCGTAATCGAGCAGGCTTTGTATGCTCACCAAACCCTCGCATTTATGCTGCACGGTTTCTACCCAAAAACCAAAAGCAGCTACCCCGCTAATCACACCTTCAAATTCTTCGCCCAGGTATTGTTGCATAAACTCTACCTGTTTGTATTTGTTGGCAGCGCGCTCCGCCTCCATCGCCGCACGTTCGCGGTCGCTGCAATGCTTGCATTTCTCCGCCATTTTTTTGTCGGACTTCGCATGCTCTTTCAGTGCATCCTGTAAAATACGGTGCACCAGCACATCGGGATACCGGCGTATGGGTGAAGTAAAATGACAATAGTTTTCAAAACCCAAACCGTAATGTCCAATGTTTTCCGGGGTATACACGGCCTTGGCCATGGTACGTATTCCCAATTGTTCCAGTACATGCTGCTCCGGTTTACCTCTTACTTCAGCAAGCATTTTATTAAAGGAAGAGGCAATGCCTGCGGGCGATTTGGTATCGAACTTGTGACCGAATTTTTTTGCAAACTCTACAAAAGGCAATAATTTTTCTTCGCCCGGTGTATCATGCACGCGATAAGGAAAGGGAAGCGGTTGTTTGCTGATCCTTATTTTAGCCACATCTTCCGCAACAGTTTTATTGGCCAGCAGCATGAACTCTTCCACCAACTGGTGTGCTTCTTTGCTCTCTTTTATGACTATGCCAACTGGCTTTCCATCCTTATCCAATGTAAACCTTACTTCCTGCGACGAGAAGTTAATAGCGCCATTTTTAAAACGTTGTTTGCGGAATTTTTGGGCCAGTTCATTCAGCAGCAGTATTTCATTTATATATATTCCTTCTTTACTTTCTATCACCTCCTGCGCCTCTTCATAAGTAAAACGATGATCGGAATGGATAATGGTTTTGCCCAGCCAATGTTGCTTAATTTCGCCTTTAGGACTCATTTGAAACACCGCGGAGAAGGTCAATTTATCTTCGTTCGGACGAAGCGAGCACAATACGTTAGAGATATGTTCCGGTAGCATTGGCAAAACCCGGTCGGGCAAATACACAGAGGTTGCCCTATCGTAAGCATTTTCATCCAGCACAGTACCAGGTTCCACATAATGGCTTACATCGGCAATATGAACACCTATTTCAAATAGCCCGTTTTTGAGTTCCCTGAAACTAATAGCATCATCAAAATCTTTCGCGTCTGCCGGATCAATCGTAAAAGTAAGCACATCACGAAAATCCTTACGTTTTTTTATTTCAGGCGCGGAAATAATATCTGGAAGCCGCGCTGCTTCTTCTAACGCATCATCGTCAAATTCCAATGAAAACCCGGCATCCACCAGTATCTCTTTCATGGCCATGTCATTTTCGTCGCCTGCGTTTAATACGCTCACCACTTCACCATTCGGGCTCTTGGCTTTTCTATCCCATTCGGTGATGCGAACCACCACCCGATCATTATTTTTCGCTCCGTTTAACTTCGACGATGGAATATACATATCGGGTGTTCCTTTCGCCTTATCGGGAATGAAAAAAGCAAAGTCAACATTCATTTCCAGTTTCCCTATAAATTCGGACTGTTTTCTTTCTACTACTTCCTCCACTTGCCCTTCCATACGTCCTGTTCTCGGATTGTGTTTGGTAACGCTCACTTTTACCCTGTCTCCATGAAGCGCTTTGTTAAAATCCTGTGGACGCACGAAAATATCTTTGTCCTGGTTCTCTACTATCACATAGCCTATCCCCGACCGGGTAACATCCAGCGTTCCTGTGTACGTATTTGACTGAGATTTTGTTTTTGTTTTTTTACTGTTCTTTCTTTTCATAAGTGCAATTAAGATTTTGCTTTAAAACCCTGTATAAATTTTTCAACTAACATGTTGAATTGTCCGGATTCATTAAATAAAAAATAAATTTCAATGGGCAGCACAAACACCGGCATATCCTTTAATTCCGCAGCAAATTTTGCCAGGCGCACAGCGTCTTTTTCTGTTACGAGTATTATTTTATCCGCAGCCTTTATCTTTTCAAACCTGAGCTTAATTTCTTTAAGATGATCGATTGTAAAAATAAAATGATCGCGGTACAATAATGCGTCAACCCCGCCAGCCTGCTCTTTAATGTATTGCTTCAGCGGACCCGGATTAGCGATACCGCAGGCCAGCAACACTTCCGTTTGTTTGGAAAACGCTTGCGGTACACGGGAGACAATATGATAAGGCATGCCATACCGGATCCCTGTAAAAAAGAGATGCTGCCCGCTCAACAGGTTAATTTCGTTCTTTATCTTTTTCTTGTCTGCAGCGGAAAAATCATCCGCGCATTTGGTTACTACTATGATATCGGTTCTTTTGTAGCTGCTTCGGCTATCGCGTAAATCACCCGCGGGTAAAAAATAGTCGCGGGTAAACAAATGGCTGGCGTCGGTTAATAAAATATTGAGCCCGGCTTTTACAGAGCGATGCTGGAGTGCATCATCCAGTATAATCACTTCGGTTTCGGGCCGGTCGAACAACAATTGCGGAATAGCAATCGCCCGTTCTTCTCCTACCGCTACGGCTATTTGTGGATATTTCATATGAAACTGCATGGGTTCGTCGCCAACATCCAACGCAGTGGCTTTATCGTTTGCCAGCACATAGCCCCTGGTTTTCCGTTTATAACCACGGCTTACCGTTGCTGTTTTGTATTTGTCTTTTAATAACCGGATAAGATATTCTACCATTGGCGACTTGCCGGTTCCGCCAACAGAAACGTTACCCACGGAAATGACAGGAAAATTAAATTCGATGGATTTAATAATTTCCTTATCGTATAAATAATTCCTTACTTTAATAGCAGTTCCGTATAAAAATGAAAAGGGGAACAACAACACCCGAAATGATTTGAGCCAGGAGGAACTAAAATTCATAGATCTTTTGTGGTGTTACGCAATAAGTTAAAGGTATATCAAATTCGTCAGTATCATCAATTGTGCGTTCCGCGTCAAAAAACGAGAGCCCCACTTTAATAACATCTGTCCGGCATTGGGCCAAAAACCTGTCGTAAAACCCCTTGCCATAGCCCACCCTGTTGCCTTGCTCGTCGAAGGCTAACAGCGGCACCAATACCAGGTCAATGGCTTTGTCATCTACTATTTCGCCTCCCGCAGGTTCCAGGATGCTATAGTCGTTTTTCACCAAAACCGTTTCTTCATCATACAAATAGTTAATCATGCGGTTGCTGCCAAAATCTGTTTTCGGTACAACCACCTGCATCCCCGGATTGCGGAATTTTAAAAATTCCATCAGCGGGTAGGTATCCACTTCCTTTTGGATATCCATGGGCAAATAGGTATGCATGCATTGCAGAAATGGAAGCGGCAGTTGCTGAAACCGGATCATCAGCAGATCCTGCTTCTTGTTGGCCTCTGCTTCACTTAATTGCATTCTCTTTTGCCTGTAGCTATCGCGCAGTTCGTTTTTTGTCATGGTTTTAACCAGCGTATCGCCATCTACCCGTTAATAAAGATAGAAAATATGGTAGTGCCGTAATTCCTGGCAGTTTTGAAATGAGGGAATTGCTCATAATTATTTCTTGGGGTGTGCTCCAGCACAAACCAGCCTTTTTCCAGCAAAAGCTTGTATTTGAATATATCAACGGGCAAATCATCGATATTACCTAATGCATAAGGCGGCCCGGCGAAAATAAAATTGAACTGTTCCCTGCACTGCCGTATAAATGTAAAAACGTCCATTTTAAAGAGTTGCAGATTATTAAACCCAAATGCAGTTTTATGCTCAGCAATAAAAGCATACATTTTGGGGTCTTTTTCCACTACAGTGAGTTCCATGGCTCCCCGTGAAGCGAGTTCGTAGCTGATGTTTCCTGTTCCGCCAAAAAGGTCAAGTGTTTTTAGTTCGTTGATGTTGAGGTTATTTTCAATAATATTAAACAGTCCTTCTTTTGCGATGTCGGTGGTAGGGCGGGTATGCGGCATCTTACCCGGAGGGTTAAATCTCCTTCCCCCTGCTGTTCCGCTAATTATTCGCATAGCGCCACATTAAATAACGTCGTGAAAAAATGGCTGGGATGTTCGTTGAATACCGCGTTATATGAAAACGCATCAGGCCGGTCATCAAGTTCTATATTCAGAAAATACTTGGTTAATTCACTATATACCGAAGAATGATCGTCCAGCAGGCCGGAAACAGTAATATCAACCTCTTCAGTATTTACATCAAACTGCTGGCAGGCATTTAACAGGTGATACATCACATCCTCCGCCGTATCGTATTCAAAAGTTTGAATGATCTGAAGACGGCCCGCCCTGAACAAGGCAAATAAAAGCTTATTAGGGTAAAAAACAAGGCTGATTTCATCCGTTTCAGTCCGTTTTGCCTGCTTTTGCTTTGATTTTAACAAAACAGAATACGCATGGTAAAAACGGCCTTTTGGAAAATGGGCGCCCAATAACTGGTGTAATGCTGCCGGTACCCGGTAAATATTGTAAACTGCCCAACCTGGCAAATCATCCTGAAGTATCTCTCCTTTATGCAGGTCGCCATATACCATATCCAGGGCGGCTTTATTCAAGCCGGCATCAAATGCAGCTTCCGGAACCAAAATACTTTCGGGAAAGTGATATACTATAGTGACTTCATTGTAAGGTCTGGACAACCATTCATTATGATAGATGAGTTCTTTACAGTGGTTGAATGCATTGTACCTGTCGAGGTTAACATATTGTAAGGCAACAAATTCCTGTTTATTATTCTCCAGAATACCAAATAACAGATGATCGGCAGCCACTTCAACATATAAATTACATTGAGCGGCATCTCCGATCTCAGAAACCGGTACCTGTATCTGAAAGGCAACATTCACGCTTTTGCTTTAAGCCCGCAATAATAATGCTTTTTGTACTATATTTCCCCGTTTTCCGT
>CAYMKT010000193.1:0-5043 GCA_964391065.1 uncultured Terrimonas sp.
GGGGTGAAGTTTTTAAAAAATAAGCACCAATCAATAGTCAGCGGTTAACAATTCGATGGGATTGTTATAGCGGTTGCTAATGCCAATGAATACTATGAGGTATTGTGGTAAAAGCTTTTACTGCATGCTGTCGTGAAGTAAATGCCAACGTGACTCTTCCTAACCCCAAATCTAAAAAGTGAGTATGCAGGGGCGAACGGTCAAAGAATACTTGCCAATGCTACCATAAATTAATCGCCATTACATCCAATTTAAAACTTCTTATATGGCACGCCACCATAACCTGATGACATTAGATGAGTTTACTATTCAGCAACTTCGCTTGTTTCCACAGGCAACGGGTGAATTGTCTGGTTTACTAAGAGGCGTTGGTTTGGCGGCGAAATTGGTCAATCTCGAAGTAAATAAGGCTGCGCTGGCAGATATTTTGGGGGCGGAGGGCAGCATAAATGTACAGGGCGAAGAAGTGCAGAAGCTGGATATATATGCCAACAATGTTTTTATAGACGTATTACGCTCTGGAATCAACTGCGCAGGCATAGCCTCTGAAGAGAACGAAGATATTGTTGTATTTGACGATATAAAAAGTAACCAGTCGAAATATGTATTGTTAATGGATCCCGTAGACGGTTCAGGAAATATTGATATTAATATTTCTATTGGCAGTATATTCAGTATTTACCGCAGGATTTCTGAATTGGGTAAGCCTGCTGAATTAAATGATTTCCTGCAACGCGGGATAAAGCAGGTTGCTGCAGGCTATGTTATTTATGGTTCTTCAACCATACTGGTGTATGCCACCCGTAGGGGTGTAAATGGTTTTACCCTGGATAATGCCATTGGTGAATTTTATCTCAGCCATCCCAATATACAAATACCTGCGCGGGGGCAGTTTTATTCGTTCGACAACCGATATTACCACCAGGTGGAAAGTAATTTACGCGACTATGTGGATTTTTGTATTTCTACCACGGCAAATAAAGAGGGTCCCTATTCCAACCGGTATTATGGCTGCATGGTGGCCGACATACACCGTAATTTGTTAAAAGGCGGTATATTCTTTTATCCAACGGTAACGGGTAAGCCCGATGGCAAACTCAGGCTTTGCTACGAATGTAACCCGATGGCATTTATTACTGAAGTGGCCGGAGGTAAGGCAACGAACGGCCGGCAGCGCATATTAGAGATGCAACCAGAACATATCCATCAACGCACACCTTTGTTTATTGGCTCCGGGGAAATGATGGATGACCTGGAGTGGTTTCTTCGTAAATAGTCAAATATATTATTCATCATGCGATCAGTGGATGAAACATCCGGAGATGTGTTTTGTTTTCTTTTTGCGAAGTATCAAAAGCCATCAACGCACGCTTAGTAAAGAACACTATCTTTTATGCATACATTTTCTCACTTTCTGCATCCTGTTTTGTTATCGCTTTTTTCCATTTATGTTTTTATAATCATTATCCGGTTTGCTGCTTTGTTCAGGCTGCGGAAATTTTTTGGAAATTATGCCCATATCACTCCAGCCGGGGAAAAGCCAGATGATGTCAACTTTAGGGTATACTATAGCTGGGCTAACTTTTTTTCTCCTGTTCCGAATATTGTAATCAGGATAAGACGTTCTTCGGCTAAAGATTCACTTTATAACGATTGGAATGGATGGTTTGTCTCGGGTATCATATTTCTGTATTACTTTAAAGGCAGGTATGAATTAGAAAACCCAACTCCCGGTGAAATATATGGATGGCATCACCTGTATCTTTTTGATAAGCCAACCCCAAGAATCGTAATGAATCTTCAACGGGTAGAGCATAATCAGCGCATCATTTCCAACGAAGGATACTATATTGTAAAGAAGTAGTGGTATGGCGGATTTGTTCGATACATTGATCGTTAGGACTGTTCTTAATTTTTATCCGCAATGCATATTTTTATATCTTGTAGCGATAATTTTTTGAGTTTTGACTGGAGTTGCTGAGTTTAAGGCGCCAATTCTATTGCATGAATCATACCTACCTGCTTCAGGCAGAAAACATATCAAAATCATTTCCGGGTGTAAAGGCGCTCGACAATGTGCGGCTGCATATTGAAAAGGGTAAAGTGCATGCCGTAATGGGAGAGAACGGCGCCGGAAAGTCAACGCTCATGAAAATTTTGATCGGCATGCTTTCGCCGGATTCGGGAACCATCCTTTACAAGGGTAAGGAAGTTGTATTTCATTCGGTACATGACGCCATTAAGGCGGGATTTTCTATGATACACCAGGAATTGCTTCCTTTTCCTGATTTAACCGTTGCAGAAAATATTTTCATCGGACGGGAACCGGTTATGCGCATGCCCGGCTGGATCAACAGGAAAAAAATGCATCGGGAAGCCCAGGCATTGTTGGATGAATTGGGCGTACCGGTAAAGGTCAGTCGCCTGATGAAGGAACTGAGCATTGCGGAGATGCAGATGGTAGAAATTGCAAAAGCCATTTCCAATAATTCCGGGATCATTATTATGGATGAACCTACTTCGGCTATTTCCGGCAGAGAGGTTCAGGTTTTGTTTAAGGTTATCCGCGACCTCACAAAACAGGGTATTGCTATTATTTATATCTCTCACAAAATGGACGAAATTTTAACCATTGCCGATACGGTTACCATTATGCGCGATGGCCGGTACATTGCTACTCATCCTGCAAAAGACTTAAGTAGTGAACAACTGATTACGATGATTGTGGGGCGCGAACTGGATACCATTTTTGAAAAACGGAAAACCCCCATTGAAGAAGTTGTTCTTTCCGTAGATGGTTTAACGGGGGAGAAGTTCCGGGATATTTCCTTTACACTTAGAAAGGGAGAAATTTTGGGTATCGCAGGTTTGATGGGAGCAGGAAGAACTGAAATTGTGGAAGCGATATTTGGCCTAAGAAAAATACAAGCAGGGTATATTAAGATAAAGGAAAAAACGGTTGATATCCGTTCGCCACGGGATGCCATAAAGAATGGGTTAGGGTTGATCAGTGAAGACAGGAAGCATACCGGATTGGTACTCTCATCTTCCGTAAAACAGAATATTACCCTTGCGTCTCTTAAAAAATACAGTAAAGGAGTATTTCTTGATCGGAAAAAGGAAAAGAAAATTTCGGATGGGCAGATCAGGCAGTTTAGTATCAAAACGCCCTCCGGGAACCAGATCGTTAATTTTTTGAGTGGCGGTAATCAACAAAAAGTGGTGCTGGCAAAGGTGTTGTTGAACGATCCGGATATTATTATTTTCGACGAACCCACCCGTGGTATTGATATTGGCGCTAAGACCGAAATTTACAAAATGATGACGGCTTTAACTGAAAAAGGCAAATCCATTATTATGATCTCGTCGGAACTATTGGAAATACTGGGTATGAGCGACAGGGTTTTGGTCGTTCTCAATGGAAGGATCACAAAGGAACTGGATAAGGAAGAAGCCAGCCAGGAACTCATCATGAAATATGCAATGGCGCAGTAGTAGCGAAAGGTTAAAGTATGCACAAGCCATTGTGCGGTTTTGGGAGGTTTTGTTTTCGACATTATGATCCTCTTTAAGAAATAACGCCTTAAAACGATGCAATGAATATCGCGAAGCTAAAATCATCATCAGGGTATCTTTCAAAATACGGCATCTTTATTGCCTTTATTTGCATTTGTATCGTATTGTCTTTTGCAACTCCTTATTTTTTTACCGCTCAGAATATACTGATTGTATTACGGCAGGTATCCATTAACGGTATACTTGCAATTGGAGTTACATTTGTAATTATCGCAGGGGGTATTGATCTTTCCCTGGGTTCGGTAGTGGCACTCACGGGTGTGGTAGCTGCAAGCTTTGCGCACCCGGGCGCTTATGCGCTTATTGTTCCAATAGCCCTGGGCCTATTAACGGGAGTTGTAATTGGCGGGGTCAACGGGCTAAGCATTACCATGGGTAAAGTAGCGCCATTTATCGTTACATTGGGTATGATGACCATTGCGAGGGGACTTGCGCTTGTGCTCAGCGATGGCAGGCCCGTAACGAATCTGTCTGCCGGATTTAACTTTATAGGCGGCGGTGATGTGTTGCGTGTTCCGGTTCCCATATTGCTATTTATCCTGGTGATTGTTGTGTCGGCGGTTATATTGAACTATACCCGTATTGGCCGCTATGTTTATGCTGTAGGAGGCAATGAAAATGCCGCCAGGGCTTCAGGTATCCGTGTAAACCGGGTTAAGCTTTTTGCGTATATGATGTGCAGCGGATTGGCCGCCCTGGCCGGTATCGTGCTGGCATCCAGAATAACCACCGGACAGCCCAATGCTGGCATTGCTTATGAATTGGATGCCATTGCGGCTGTGGTTATTGGCGGCACCAGTTTACTGGGGGGCAGGGGAAGCATTGCTGGAACGGTGATAGGTGTATTGATCATAGGAGTTATTAATAATGGACTCGACCTGCTAAATGTAACTTCCTACTATCAGCAAATCATCAAAGGCGTTATTATTGTAGGGGCGGTGTTGCTCGACAGGAAGAACAGCCGGTAAGATAATCGATGGATCAAAGTTTAACCAACAGGTCAGCCCGGGTACTCCCGGCCAACCTGTTAAATTTTACAGGTTCATTTCATCGATTACGTTATTAAGAATGTTGAGATACCGGTAACGGCGACCTGTAAAGCAAGGCGTAATGAAAAAAATAAAAGCTATTGACCGCCAGCCTCCCGCTTAAAGAATAGGAATGAAACGCAAGGCATCATGCCGGATCAGACCGAGTGAGATTTTATTTGTGAGACCGCCGTCTCTCGCAAACGAAGTGCAGCAAAAGGCTTAGTTGAACAATTCCGCCGAAGGCGGAAGATATCATACCCTGTAGCCCGCTAAGGAACCGGGTTCAGGGCTGACCCGGAGGGATCATACCTGTGATTAATCATTTTTGATAATTCTCTTTGATTTCGCTCCAAAAAATGCCTACCTTAACCGACCCTAAACAAATAACGATGCATATGAAAATGAATTCCGTACTGTTAACTGCGGTAATAACCGG
>CAYMKT010000194.1:0-1646 GCA_964391065.1 uncultured Terrimonas sp.
TTGCAGGAGTAGAAAGCAAGCCGATTACAAAAAGTAAAATGGCAAAGAACTTCATGTTGAGCAGGTTGTTATTCCAGGAAAAGTTTTACAAAGGAGTAATGGTAAGATCACGAAACTCCACTATTCCCGCGCCACCGCTATGAATCTGAACGGCGATAACGCCTTTAGCAGGAATGGTAGCATCTGTTTCTATGTAATCGCAGGTTTTAATTCCATTGATGTACAATTCGTGATGATTGCCTTTAACGCGAATGATATAACTATTCCAGCCATCTGGCCGAAGCAAACGCTGCAATATGCTAAGGTCGCCGCCAACCAGTTTACCACGGCGGTGCTCGTCGTATAAATCGCCCCAATATCCATTCCCGATATCTGCCTGGTACCCCACAATTTCGCCATCTATAATATTGGAACGGTATTGGATTCCGCTATTGATCATACCGGTGCTTTCATCGCCCGATAAACGAAACAGGCAGCGGAATTCAAAATCGCCATACTCCCCAATTGTAGCCAGGTAAGTGTTTTCAGGAATTTTACGGATCCCGTCGCCGCACATGATAACGCTGTCTTTTACATACCAGAATTTTTGGTCGGCGGGATTAACCGTCTTCCAACCCGCAAGAGTTTTACCATCAAAAAGAGAAACAGCTTTTACTGCGTGCTGAGCGTGAAGGATAACAACAGCAAGGAGGCATGCCGATAACAACGCAAGGCGTTTTACTTTGCTAAAAATATAGTTGTTCATGGTGTAATATTTTGCTGCAAACGTTCCTTAAAGATTAATAAATGTTTCAACACTACCAATTCTCTTTATACCTCCATTTCTTCCAGGTTGCAAAATTAAAGGTATCCGGGAGATCGGCAACGACGCGGGAAGCGTTCGAACAATGCTGCAAAAGCATTATACAAAGGGACAGCGTTTTGGGAAAGAATAATATAGAAGAAGCCCTTACCCGGCATCGGCGTGATTGCCTCACAAGCAGGCGGGTTTCGGTTCTTCCCTTTAATGCGTGACATTATTTAGCAACATCAAAGCATTTGATCAGTTGCCTGGCTTTTAGCTCATCGTCTGCCTTATCGAGCAAATGATAAAACGCCTCCAACTCTTCATAGGAAAGGTACATTTGAAAAAAATCCGTGCCGGCGATATCAAGCATGATGGATTTCATATGTGTTTCTTTTGCGGGTTGCATCTGCTTTGCCTGCCGGATATAATCAAGAAAACTTGACCACTTCGCGTATGAAATACAGATAACTGAAGTGCCTGTTGCTATCTCCAGGGCTTTACATTGTATGCATTGCGCAACATACCCATTTTCATTTCTAACGATCCGTGTTAATTGGCACATATTGTTTTTTCATTGCAAAATGCACCATGCCCTTTTTTTATGGATGCCGGATCAGGAAAAAAATTGTCGTTATTGGAAATAATAGGATTGGTAATTGAAAGCAGGGAACCACTGATCCAGGTGGTGAAAACATTCAAAGCCGATGAAGGACTGAAACAGAATATCGAAAAACTGGAAGTTTACCTGCAAAACCAGGCAGCGTTAAAAAGATAAAACGACATTTATCCTCCTGCCAAAAAATCAACTACCGAACAGGATGTTGATGATGTAGCCGAATTGCTGCAACAACTCAACATC
>CAYMKT010000194.1:1746-4984 GCA_964391065.1 uncultured Terrimonas sp.
AAAGACGTGCACCGGATGCGCAACTTTAAGGATTGGAGCGATGATGTACTCAAAGCCATTTCCGCACCCGCACTGATCATTAGCGGAGATAAGGACGTGGTGCTTCCCGAACACGCAGTAGCCATGTCGCGCTTGATTCCGAACTGTCGCCTGGCCATTCTGCCGGGGGAACATGGAAAATATTTGGGAGAAATCACCACATTAACCAATGGTAAATGGGAGCAGGATTATGTGTTGCATTTAATTGAACAATTTCTCAACGCGCCAGGTTCATGAATCGTGTTGACGCCAAAAAAAGAAAACGTTAACCATTTACGCCTTCACTCCTAATCAAAAGCAAGCGTCTCGCTTGTGCTTACTACATCACAGAGTACGTTCAATCAATCCCTTATCAAGTGCCAAAAATAGCGCCAGCCCCCCTTGCCTGGTGGTTGTAGGGTGTCATGCCTAATCCTATTGAATAAAGTAGTTGTTGATTTGGTTTCTCTTTATATTTATTGAGCACTCTCCGGGCTGTTTGGTACGCTTAATTTTTAAAATGTGGTTATCCCATACATCACTAAATTCAGGAAATAAATATTACCCATAAAATGATAAGCAAAGGTCCGAGCAAACCCGTCACCAGTCCGCCGATTCTGAAGTCCTTTTGATCTAAAAAGCCGGTGCTGTATGCAATTGCAGTAGGAATATCTGATACAGGAAGAAATATTCCTGTGGAAGTAACTAATCCAAGAATGATAGCAACTTCTTTTTGTAAAGCTGGAAGAATGGCAAATGCAACGGGGATCAGTACCGTGACGATCGCTGAAGCGCTCATAAAGTTGGCGATCACCATGGCAAGGAAAGCCAATATAAACACAATGGCCATTGGATTAAGCCCTAACCGTACAATTTTAGCTGAGTAAAAATCTAACAGCCCGGTCTGCTGTAAAGCAACACCAAGCGATAAACCACCAGCCACCAATAACAAGGTTTCCCAGGGAAGACTTCTCACATCAGCGCCGGAGATAATTCCGGTAAGCGTTAAAAACACAAGGGGTACAGCCGTTACCGACGCTACTGTTATTTCCAAATACGAACTCACCAGCCACAACAGAATAGTCACCGTGAGAATGGCAATAACAATTCTCCGGTCTGTCTTCATTTTTTGCGTTTGCTCAACAGCTTTACGCTCGATTAGTTCAGGACGAATTGGGGTATTGTCTTTCAAAAAAAATTTCATTAATACAAAGCCGCTAACAACCGTTACCACAATTGCCACAGGAATGGCATACATCATCCAATCCAGGAAACTGATGCTTATCCCGATGTTAGCCAATTGACCAACCGCAATAGCATTGGCCGGAGTTCCGATAATGGTACCCATACCTCCAACCATAGCAGAAAGTGGAACGCCGAGTAACAAGGCCTTTGTAACGCCTGATTTCTTACCTAATGAGGCAACTAACGGTGTAATAGCGGCCACCACCATCGACGTAGCAGCAGCACTTGACATAACCATTGACGTAAACATGGTTGTTATCATCAATCCGAAAAGCAGGTTTCTTGGGTTAGTCCCTGAAACGCGAACCGAAAAATGAAAAAAGCGTTCATCTAATTTTGTTTTTTTCATGGCCAATGCCAAAAAGAAACCTCCCATCATAAGCCAAATCACTCCGCTTGAAAAAGTATTGACATATTTTTCTATGTTTTCGGGTGCCGAATTGAAATGCTTATTCCCCATGGCAAATAGTAAAAAAGCAATGATAAAAAGCGACACGGCAAATGCCGGTATCGCTTCAGTAATCCATAAACCAATTGCGAAAAATAAAAGGAAAATTACATACACTTGTGAATCGGTAAATTGAGGCTCTTTCAGAAGAAAAACCATTCCAATTGCAACTGCCAGTACAACCAGGAATTTTAAAACCGGTTTTTTCACCTTTGTTCCGGAGTCAATCACTAATTCGTCAGCCATGGCGAATGGTTTTTATTGAACTGGAAAGTTAAAAAAATGAACCACAGTAATGCTGTGGGCAGTTATTATTTTTCCTTCAGCCAAAAGAAATGAAGAGGCAACAAAAAAAGCCACCAACAACAAAGATGCCATTCGTATCTTTCTGCTCATCAATCTTTTTTTGCAAACGCATCTGCGTAACCGTTAATCGCTTCATCGGTAAGCTGCTCACCCGAACTGATGATAAAGCGGTATTTGAGTGTGAGGGTTTGCCCGGTAGCGATACTATAATTGAGCGAATCTTTGCCATCTGTAAAATCTTTTACGCCAAAAGGGTTGGCTGCAAACAATCCATATCCACGGGCGTGCCAATAGGTAGGATAATTCAAATTTCCAGGATGGTCACAAATCACCAGCGATATTTTTTCATCCCCGATGCTTCCATATAAATCCATCCACTTTGCCCTTTTGCCCCATACATCAGCCCCGGTAAGACCTTCGCTGCTCCGGTAATTTCCCGTAACGCCTTCATTAGACATTGCCTTTACTTTTGTAGGAACACCCTGCGCATCCAATAAAGTGATCTCTTCATCGGAGGGCAATTCGAGCTGGCGCGCTACGCGTATACCCAGGCTGCCTTCTTTCGTGTCCGGGAAATCAACTTTATCTCCTGTAGCAGTTAAAACCGTTGTTCGGTCGATGATGCGTGTAGTGCCATCGGCAATGAAATTGTACGTGGAGGTTTCCGCTAAAAGTTCTTTCCCGGACGAATCTACCCAACTGGCCTTGGTCACCAGCGAGCCTTCGCCGTCTCCGGCCGACATACTTTCAATGCCGAGGTGTTTAACCGTGCCCAATTTTACCTGTCGCTCTCCTTCTGCACCGTTGCCCCAGAAATCGTAACCATTTACATTACCATAATTCAACCAAATGCCCACCTGGTGCCGGTGATCGGAACGTTCTCCAGCCCTTGGCTGTATTGGAAATCCACGGGTAATGGTAGTGCCTGCTGCTGTATTTACGGGATACAATATTGGTTTGTATACACCGGTTGGCCAGTAGTACGAAGTGAATAATTTTCCACCTACCATTACATCCACTTTATTTTCGGCCTGCTTTTCCACAAATGTTACGGCCCTATCGCTGTTATTTTCTTCACTACCGGGCTTTTTCGCTGAGGAGTTACACGAGAAACAAATGAGCAGGATGCCCGAAACAAGGAGGACTGAAAAATTCTTCGTCATGGTTGAGATTTAATATGCTTTTGAATAAAATCAAATATATCGCATTGTCCGGTAAGAA
>CAYMKT010000195.1:0-4797 GCA_964391065.1 uncultured Terrimonas sp.
ATGGTAATCATGGTTCCGGCGGCTATAATGATGGTGAGCTTCTCGCGGTTGAGTAATGCGCCAACGATTACCGCTACAATAGGATTGATATAAGCATATATAGAAACCTGCGCCGCCGGCAGTCTTTTTAACGCATAAATAAATGCCGAATACGTGAGTATTGATCCTACAAAAACCAGGTACGAGAGGGAATACCAAACCTGCAAAGGCGCATCAGTAACGGGCATATACTGCCCGGTAAACCAGGAAACCAATAAAAGAACAATACCACCCAGGAACATCTGCCAGCCGAGGCTGAAGTATGGATTAACATGCTTTGCGTTTTTTACCGTAAAAATGGTTCCAAAAGCCCAGGCAATAGATGCCAGCACATTCAGGAGCACACCGATTGAAAAAGAAGAATTGAAAAGCGCGTGCAGATAATCCGAAAAGATAACGAGTATACCGCAAATGCCGAGTAGCAATCCCACGATCGTCATGCTGTTGAGTTTGGTTTCTTTAAATACAAACGTACTCAGTACCGCTATCCATAAAGGCGCAGCAGCGCCGATTACCGCTCCCAGTCCGCTGGGGATATATTTCATCGACCAGGTGCTGAAACCATTATTAATAACGATCATCAGTAAACTCATCCATCCAAACTGGATAAACTGTTTACGGGTGGGCAACTTATATTTCTTCAGAAAAAAGAAGGCAAGAAAAAGTGTACCTGCCGCAAATTGCCTGATACCCGCCAACTGAAGAGCCGGCATGTGCTGCACTCCTTTTTTGGAAGCCAGCCAGGTTGTTCCCCAAAAAAAACACACTACCCCTACTGCCAGCATGGCTTTGGTTTTGTCGCTTTGATTGCGGAGATAAACGGGTTGTATCACCGTTTTGGCGCGGCCATAAATATCGTAGATATAATTTTTCATGACAGGTGTTGCAGTTATTCCTGGGTGTTGCTGCCTTATTATTATTATTGTTAATGGTAAAATGTAACCATCGCAAGCAGGTTTTATTCGGTCTTCACACCGGGCAACAGGCACTGCAACAACTGCTGTTAATGCCTGAAATGCCTTAAGCCGGTTATTACCATAGCAAGGTTGTTTTGTACGCAATACTCAATAGAGTCTTTGTCGCGTATAGAACCTCCAGGCTGAATAAATGCGTTGATGCCCGCCTCATGCGCCAGTTGAACACAATCGTTAAATGGGAAAAAGGCATCGGAAGCCAATACCGCATTGTTAAGATCGAGGTTAAACTGTGCTGCTTTTTCTATCGATTGACGCAGCGCATCAATACGGCTGGTTTGACCGCAACCTTTGCCTATCAATTGTTTATTCTTCACCAACGCAATGGCATTCGACTTCAAATGCTTGCAAACGATGTTTGCAAAACTGAGATCGGCTTTCTCCGGTTCGGTGGTTTCTCTTCCGCCGGATTCCTTCCATTCGGCATAATTGCCTTTATCATTCTCCTGCGACAATACGCCGTTGAGGATGGTTTTTGCCTGGTGGGTAGCTGCAGGTTTTGCTTTCAGTATCAGCAATATCCTGTTCTTTTTTGCCTGCAGGATAGTCAATGCGTCAGGCTGGAATCCATCGGCTATCAATACCTCAAAAAACAATTCGCTGATGCCTTCCGCCGTAACCTTATCCACCACGCCGTTACATACCAGTACGCCGCCGAATGCACTTTCGGGGTCACCCGCCAGCGCAGCATCCCATGCCGCTTTAATACTGGGCCGGGCTGCTATTCCGCAAACATTGGTATGTTTAATAATGGCAAACACCGCATCAGTTTTCCCGCCTTCTTTATAAGCATCAAATTCGCTGATCAGTTGCACCGCGGCATCTACGTCTACCAGGTTATTGTAAGAAAGTTCTTTTCCGTGTAATTTGTCGAATGTGGTATTAATATCTCCGTAAAAAATACCTTGTTGATGCGGGTTTTCGCCGTAACGTAATATCTGTTGCTTGTTCGGGTAATTAAGCGGTACAGCAGACGAAGGATTGAAATAATGGCTGATCGCGATATCGTAGTGCATCACTATTTCAAAAGCCTTGGCGGCAAACGACCGGCGCTGTTCAAAATTGGTTTCGCCATTTTGTTCGCTCAACAGGTTTACCAAAGCCCCGTAATCATCTTTGGCAGCCACAACCAGCAGGTCTTTGCAGTTTTTTGCAGCAGCCCGTATCATGGAAGGTCCCCCTATGTCGATTTTTTCAATGATCATTTTTTCCGCTTCTTCAGGTCGTCCCTCAAAAGATGGATCCAGGGCAAGCTTTACGGTTTCTTCAAAGGGATACAGGTCAACGATCACCAGGTCAATTTCCGGGATATGGTACTCCTTCATTTCAGCCATATCCTGCGGTACATCGCGCCGCCCCAAAATTCCACCAAAAACAGCGGGATGAAGCGTTTTAACCCGTCCGCCTAAAATGGAAGGATAGGTTGTTAAGTTTTCCACCGCCACGCAGGGAATGCCCAGCTTTTCAATGAATTGCTGCGTGCCGCCTGTAGAATATATGGTAATGCCGAGGCTTTGCAGTTGTTTTACTACGGGTTCCAGTCCGTCTTTATAAAAAACGGAAATAAGTGCGGAAGCAATTTTCTTTTGCATAATATATAGTGCTATAAAACCTTCCGGGGCTATATTCACCGCCCGAAAAGCTGAAGTTATAAATCAAGAATAAAGGCGCCGTCTTCCGGTATGGAATGGCGGCGCAAATGTAAACTATCGCAGTCATTTTTCCATTCACGGATTTTCCACGAAGTGTTGGAAGCGTCGAATATGTATTGCTGGCATTGAAAAAGCTTTTGCAGGCTGCTGATGCGCACATTTGCGTTTTTGGAGAGAATAATGATATCCACATCTAAAGGCTTTGCGGCGGGTAGGGGCGTTGGGAGGGTATCGAGCAAAAGAATACGCTTGTTGTGAAAATACATGAAGGGTGAGACAGATTTTATGTTTGTCAGGCTGTCGCAGGCTTCTGTTCTCAATGAATGGCGGGCAGGGTTAAGGTGAAAGTTACGTAAAAAAGAATCCGCCTCCACCGCGCTATCACCGATGAAGCGATATTGGGTTCCAACGATATAGTCAGCCGCCCTGTGTTTCGGCACATTGTATACAATGAGTTTGCGTTGCTGTTGTTTTTGGATGAGGTCTGCTGAACGGCAGCAAACAAAACCCAGCATAGCCAGTAAAGCATAAGGAAGCATTTGCCTTTTGGGTTGCAAAAACAAGCAAGCAATGGCAATAATAAAAACATACAAAAAAAGCGTTTGAAGCAGGGAAACATGAATATTGTTGCTCACCGCGAAGGGGATATTGTTTACAAACACGATAAAATTGTTCATGAACCGCAGCATGGCAGAAAGCAGATTGCCTGTAATGATTGCTGCCGTGGTGAGCGGCGATAAAAGACAGAGCAAAATTTCGCCATACAGTATGAATCCCGAAAGCGGAACAATAACAAGGTTGCTCAACAGAAAAAGATTAGGCACCTGGTGAAAATGATAGACGCTTAATGGAGTGGTAAGTACTTGTGCCGACAGGGTAACGGCCATCATTTTCCATGTGTAATTACAAATCTTATTTTTAAAATAGAACCACCCGGTAATGGGTCGTAAAAAAATAACAATGCTCAGCACTGCTGCATAGGATAACTGGAAGCCAACATCCCAAAGCAGAAAAGGGTTCCAGCACAAAAGGAAAAACGCCGATGCACTCAATGTATGAAAAACCGAAACCTTCCTTCGTAGACTTTCGCCGGCGATAATAAATGAAAACATAATACAGCTTCTTAAAATCGAAGGCCCTGCGCCGGCAAGCAGGGTAAACAGCCATAGTACACAAACAATGAGAATACCCCGAAATAATTTTGTCTTTGCATTGCGCTGCAAAGGTTTTAACAAAAGGGTTAGCAAACCATAAATCATGGCTAAGTGCATGCCCGATATGGCAATTACATGTATTACACCGGTGTTGGCGTATAACTGCAGAAGGTCGCGATCGAGATCATTCCGGTACCCTACCAGCAATGCTTCCGCAATAGCAGCCTCTTTTGGTCCGGGGATATACTGCTTTAAAACCTGGAGTAGCTGCGTCCTGGAATGTTGCAGCCAGGCATCGAAAGCGGATGCGGAAAGCTCATGGCTGATCGAAAATTCATTTTCCCTGAGATATACCTGGTGGGTGATGTCCTGGAAAAGACAGTATCTTCTATAATCGAACGCTGCCGGATTGCCGGAATTTTTGATGGGTTGCAGGGAGCGCTTAAAAATAATTACCGAGCCGTAATGCAGTTGCGATAAAAGCGCGCTATCTTTTTCAAAATAAATAAGGATACTTCCCTTTGTATTCTTCAGGAATCGATTGCCCTCAATAAGTCCATATACCCTTGCATTCGCTTTATACGATTTGTTTTTCTCAACCAGGGGTTCTGACAACACTGCGATAACGCCGGAGCTATCGCTATAAGAATGGCCGAACCAATGTTGCTGATGCGTGATGTTCTTAACATGGGTAATACCGGCTCCAGAGAGCATGACGATAACCATAAGCAGAAAACCCAACAACCATTTGTACAGGTAGAAGAAGTATCCCTTTAAAAATTGTGCCGACACGAATAGGAAGAAGCAGATAATGGCGGTAACACTGATCGCTGTTAACGAAAATGGGTGATACCATTGCACGGTTATACCCAGCATAAAGGGTATAAGCAGGCGTACAAACGGTGCTTGTTTCCATAAGGAAACCATAGGTGATAGCATGGATAAAAGTTAGGAAAGAAATAGCAAATCGCAAAAAAT
>CAYMKT010000196.1:0-4764 GCA_964391065.1 uncultured Terrimonas sp.
CAATGAATGGACCATTATCTTCAATAAAACGGCTAATCAATGGGGCGCTTTTAAGTACCAGGAGTCGGACGATGCGTTACGTGTAAACGTTACGCCCTCCAAAGCGCCTTCTTTTACCGAAACCTTTACCATCAATATTGATAAAAGCGGTAAAGTGAGTTTATTATGGGGTGATACAGAAACTGATTTCACGGTGAAATAAACCCTCAAACCTCATAAAAAAATCCCCGGCTTGTAAGCGATGCCGGGGTTTTTTATTTTGAATGCCGTTGATGCAATACGGTTGATATATCTTTTAACCGGTATCCCTTTGCATTCAACAATATCAGGTAATGAAACAACAGGTCCGCAGCTTCATCCAGAAAAAGCTCCGCATTATTATCTTTTGCTTCAATCACCGTTTCCACAGCCTCCTCTCCCACTTTCTGGGCGATTTTATTCATCCCTTTTGCAAAGAGTTTAGCCACGTAAGAGTCGTCGGGTGAGGCATTTTTTCGTAACTCAATAATATCCTCCAGGTAATATAGAAAATCATCCTTGTGGTTCTTTTCGTCCCAGCAGGTATCTGCACCCGTATGACAAACCGGGCCCAAAGGATGAGCTTTAATGAGCAAGGAATCTTTATCGCAATCAATGGCAGCAGATCTTAATTCCAGGAAATTACCGCTTTCCTCTCCTTTTGTCCACAACCTTTTTTTGCTCCTGCTGTAAAAAGTTACTTTTCCCGATTGCATAGTAGCTTCCCATGCCGCTTCATTCACAAATCCAAGCATCAACACTTTTTGAGTATCTGCATCCTGCACAATAGCAGGCACTAATCCATCGCTGTACTTTTTAAAATCAATCTTCATATTCCTTATTGAGCGGCAAAGATATAAAATAAGGTTTAGCCGGAACGACCCTTTGCACAAGGCTATATCCCGCGCATCCTATGCTATTTTCCTGCCCACGGGTTCCACGTACATTCGCCGTGCAGGATTACACTATACACCTGCAATTTCGCGGTTATGGGGTGGCCAGGAAATTTTTCCCTGTCGTTTGATGCCTTCAGGCTTCTGTCTATACCCCAAAAAGCCCAGCATGGCTGCGCTGTCTCGCTACTTTGTGTCACAAAAATAGCAATAGCTAAAAAAGTATCATTTGATAATTCACAAAAAAAAGGCACGAATAATTTATCAATCATGGTATTACAATTAACGTATCGAAACCATACTTAAAAATCCGCGCCAACCGGCAGAAAACCCAATACCGTTGCACACAATAAATAACAAAAACAAATAT
This sequence comes from uncultured Terrimonas sp., assembly GCA_964391065.1. Taxonomy (GTDB): domain Bacteria; phylum Bacteroidota; class Bacteroidia; order Chitinophagales; family Chitinophagaceae; genus Agriterribacter. The sequence goes on from CAYMKT010000196.1 coordinate 1,282, forward strand.
CTTGTATTCCATTCCTTCAACCTACGAAGCGCCCCGTCCATTTGAAAAGCCATGCCGTGAGCTTTGGTTCAACCCTAAAGTGTCACACTTCGTACGATTTTTTAGACTACCGGCATGCGCAATATCAGAACAATACATTGTTATGTTAAAGCAATCATACTGCTTTGCTTATTGCAAGGCACGCATGCTGCCAGTGCACAAACCATCGAATTAATCATCTCGGTATCGAACAGCATTCAAACGCCTTTAAGCAATGCGAGCATTGACATCAATAGCCTGCGAAGCTTAGCCGATTCAAATGGTAAGTTCTCCCGAGTCGTCGCCCCTGGCAATCATATAGTAACTGTCAGCGCCGTGGGTTATTACGATACCCTGTTGCATATTGCGCTACGCTCCGATACCATCATTCATATCATATTGAAACAAAAAGAAAAACAGCTCAGCAACGTAGTGATTACAGCAGAAAAGAACAATCACAAAACCGAAATGAGTTCTTTTGTCCTGGATGTAACACAATTAAAAAAACTGCCTGTTATTTTGGGTGAAATAGACCCGTTAAAAACAATTACGCTTTTGCCGGGTGTAAAAGGAGGAGAAGGAGGCGGGGCTATTTATGTAAGAGGGGGCGGGCCCGATCAAAATCTTATTCTTTTAGATGATATACCAATTTATAACCCCAATCATTTGCTGGGCTTTTTCAGCGTATTTAATGGAGAAGCTATAAAGAACGTAACCGTCAAAAAAGGGGATATCAGTGCGGCTTATGGCGGCAGATTAAGCAGCGTTATTTCAGTTGATACCAGGGAGGGTAATAAAGACTCCATGATATACAGTGGCGGTATTGGCTTAATTTCTTCTACCCTTTCAGTAGAAGGGCCCCTGGTTAAACAAAAATCTTCCATTATGTTAAGTGCGCGGAGGACCTATGTTGACCAGGTAGCAAAATTTGTTGCCAGAAAAGCAATGGGCGGCAATGCTTACTATTTTTACGACATCAATGCAAAAGCCGATTACGAAATAAACAATAGTAACAAACTACAATTTACTTTTTATACCGGTAAAGACAGATTCTCCTACGTAAACGATAAAAACAGCCTGTTTGAAGCCAACTGGGGAAATACGATTGCGGGACTAACATGGAAACAACAACTGCTGCAAGGGAAACTTAAGCATTCCCTATCGCTTATTTATAGCGCATTTGGCCTGGACAGTTATTACAGCTACGACATTTCCGATTATATATTTACCTCATCCGTTAACGACTACCAGGTAAAAACCAACTGGACCTACTCCCCATCCGGCAGTATTAATATCAACTGGGGCATACAGTACATATGGCATCGCTTTAAACCGGGTGCAGGCGATATTACCGAAGGAATACAGGAGTTTAAGACCAGGGTAAACAATCAATTCGCCCGGGAAGCCGCGTTATTCATAAGCACAAATTTCAAGATCAACAGCCGTCTTAACGCCACAACCGGCTTGAGGTACAGCTATTTCAACCAGGTAGGTCCTACCCAAAGAATGATATATAACGATAATGGCAGCTTTACAGGAGAAACAGAATTCTTCAATAAAGGCGAGCGCATAGCACACTACGCGTACCCTGAGCCGCGGCTGAATATCGCCTATGCATTATCGGGAGTTTCAACTGTACAGTTTTCGTACAACAGAATCATTCAATACCTCCATTTGGCAACAACAAGCGGCGCCACTTTTCCGAGCGATATCTGGATTCCCAGCGGACAAACTGTTCGGCCAGGCATTGCGCAGCAGGCTTCCATAGGATACTATAGAAATACAACCCATAACAAATATCTCTTTAGCGTTGAAACCTACTACAAGCATTTATCAAACCAGGTAGAATTTAAACAGGGAGCGCAATTATTGCTCAATCAGAATATTGAAGGCGAAATGATGTTTGGGAAGGGAAAAGCCTATGGTATAGAATTGCTAACTGAAAAGAAGAAAGGAAGATTAACGGGCTGGATTGGTTATACCTTAAGCAAAACGGAAAGAACTTTTGAGCAAATGAACGGCGGCAAGCCTTTCCCGTATCGATACGACAGAACACATGACCTTAGCGTGGTAGCCAACTTTACACTTAACGCCAGGTGGAGCTTTTCCTCAGTTTTTGTATATGGCACCGGTAACGCCCTAACAATGCCCACAGGAAGCGTGAACTACAATGTTGGGTTCAACGCAAGCCAGCGTTCGCTATCATTTACCAGTTTAAATGAATATAAAGATATCAATAACTACCGCCTGCCTGCATACTGCCGGCTCGACATTTCTGCTACCTATACACCGAAACCAAGACGCAATAAGAAATTCAAAAGCAGTTGGAACTTCAGCATATACAATGTATGCAACAGGCAAAATCCTTATTTTATTTATATGGACATTAATCAAAAAGAAAAATCGCTGCAGGGTAAAATGGTGTACCTCTTTCCTGTTACTCCGGCCGTTAGCTGGCATTTCAAATTTTGATGTATGTACAATTTAAACAAAAACAAATATTTAACCGGGCGACCATGCCGGCGTCCATTACGATACCGGGGCAAATTTCCTGTATGGTACGCTGCAATGCTGCATTGCCTGCTGTTGTTAACCGCATGTGAAAAAAATTTTGATATTGTGCTGCCATACAGCGAACCGCAACTGGTGGTAGAAGCTTATATCAATAACGAAATACCGGAATACAATTATGTAGTGCTCAGTAAAAGTCAAACGGTTGAAAATGCCAGCATTGAGAATATACCGGTAAAGAATGCATTGGTCAAGATTTCCGAGGGCAGTTTAATGCAGAACAATACCATTGCGTGGGACAGCAATTCGACTATTCATTTAAAAGAAACGGTAATTCCCGGACTTGCTGCCAACATCGGCAACGGCATTTATACCGATCCCAATATTCAAGCCAATCCTTTAAAGGCTTTACGTGGTGTTGCGGGCAAATATTATTTACTCGAAATTGAGGTGGATGGAGCGCATTATTCGGCCACCACTTCTATATTACATCCCATACCTATAGACAGTTTAAGTACCAGCTATCATTACACCGATGAAGACGGCGCCGACAAAGGACGCGTGACCGCGCATTTTAAAGACCCGGATACCACAGGCAACTGCCAGTTGTTCTATTGGCGTCATAGCGATAACAGGGAAAGCTTTGGATGGGGTAGCCTGGGTACCAGCAAAAGAATCATTAATTCAGATGAAACCGGCAATGGCAGTTATATGAATATTACCAATTCTTATGGCTTTGTAAAAGGCGATAGCATCTGCTATTATATGGCGCACGTAAGCAGGAGCGTGTATAATTTCTGGAACAGTTACAACAAAGCCCGGAATAGTAACGGGCCATTGTCTACCCCGGTATCTTTGCTGAATAGCATCAATGGGGAAAATGTAACAGGATGCTTTAGCGGACTGGCCATTAGCACAGCAAGCGTTGTAATGGATTAACCGGTGGCATTGACC
>CAYMKT010000197.1:0-4739 GCA_964391065.1 uncultured Terrimonas sp.
AAGCATAAAAACAGAATGTACTAATATTTGCCCAGCAAAGAACCGAACGTACAAGAGTGCGACGCAACGAAGCTTCATTGAAATACTATTGTTGGCTACCCAAAGTATTAGATATTAACCATAGTGTATTTGCTTTGAGAACCCATAGTTCCATTCCTCAAATTTCCCCCGGAAATCCCACCCAAAACGGCTATTTTTACAGGATACCATTAAAACCTATAGTTAGTGCTTATACTAACCATCAATTGTAAGCTGCGATGCGTTATCCGAATAAAAAAGCATTTGTAATCCTTGCCAGTTTAATCATCCTGGTATGCGTCGCAGTGATGAATATGGAATTGAAAAGGGAGTATCCCGGTCTCCCCGCCACAATTGATTTCAATTTTCATGTAAAACCTATTTTGGTACAGAAATGTTATCTCTGTCATGGTCCGGACCCCAGTTCGCGTAAAGGCGGTTTGCGGCTGGATACGGAGGAGGGAGCCACTCAATTATTAAAGAGCGGCAACGCTGCTATCAACCGCGATCACCCGGATATCAGCGCACTCCTTTCCCGCATAGAACATAAAGATCCGGATATGGTAATGCCGCCGCCGGATTCGAAAATGCTGTTAACGGAAAAAGAAATCGCCATCCTGGGCAAATGGATCAAACAGGGCGCCGAATGGAAACCACATTGGGCATTCATTCAACCCGATACTACTGTTTATAATCAAGTAAAAAATATAACCGGCAATCCTGTTGATTATTTTATACAGGAACAATTGGATCAAAACGGGCTCAAGCCTGCCGCGGAAGCAGGGCAGCACAGCCTGATCCGGAGGGCTTCTTATTTACTAACGGGCTTGCCGCCTTCCGTTGAAGCGATAGAACAGTTTACTGCCGACAAGAGCGCCGATGCATATGAGAAAATGATAGACCGCTATTTGAATTCAAAATTTTTCGGAGAACGCTGGGCAAGGCATTGGATGGATATTGCACGCTATGCAGAAACAAAAGGGCATGAATTCGATTACTCCATTGCGGGCGCCTGGCGCTACAGGGATTATCTTATCCGCGCCTTCAACGAGGATGTAGGATACGACCAACTGGTGAAAGAACAATTGGCCGGCGACCTGTTACCACGGCCAAGGATAAACGCTGCTACAGGCGCCAATGAATCGCATATAGGCACCATCTTCCTGACTATGGCGGAAGGCTCGCATAGCCCGGTGGACATACGACAGGATGAAGCCGACAGGATCGATAATATGATTGATGTAACCAGTAAAGCTTTTCAGAGCCTCACGCTATCCTGTGCCCGCTGTCACGATCATAAATTTGATCCCATACCCACTACGGATTATTATTCGATTTTTGGCATTATGGAAGGTACCAGGTTTTCACCGGTGCCCGCCAACACGGGTTTGGAGGATGAAAAAAGAATACACGCGCTGCAACAATCCAAAGCCAATACCCGTAAAACGATTGCCGCAGCCTGGCTCGCGGGCAGCACCCTAAGCTCCTCCAGTGCTACGCCGTTTCAAACGGTATATTATTCCGGGCAAAATGAGCCCGGCCCGGCGTATACAATGCTCGGTGATTTCAGGAAAAACAGTTTTGGCGGGTGGAAAACAGACGGGCTGGCATTTGGCAATATGCCCACTGTTGGCAACCCGGTGTTCGATGCGCAAAATAGCAAACTGCTCTGGCTCGATGAGGGTAAAGCAAGCAGCCGGGGAAACGGGCTGGGTGTGTTTGGTGCATTGCGGTCGCCCAACTTTACCATCGCTGATGATTCTATCGCCATCAGGGCAATGGGTAAGGATGCTACCGTGCGCATCATCATCGATAACTTTCAACTGATCTCCGACCCGATTTATGGCGGTATTATGCGGCGGGTAAATGCCGGGAAATGGGAAAATATAGTGATTGATGTATCGCCATGGAAAGGACATAACGCTTATATTGAAATCATGCCCGGTCTTTTCGATGCGCATGTGTACCGCTTACCTGCAGATGCATATGTGGATGTGCGGTATGCGTTGTCATTCAATGGAAAAATGCCTGTTCCTGGCGACGATGCCGCAGGCGGTAACATTGTATTGTCGGAAGCCATCAGCCGCTGGCAAACGCAGCAGTGTAGCGAACAGGATATCAAAGTCATCAACCAGCATATCAAAAAGGGACTGCTGCCCAAAGAGCGGCCGGGCATTGGCGATATACAACAGTCTCCTGGCACAACCGTAAACAATCAACCCCATACTGATTTTTATAATGGCGTATATGATGGCTATGCCATCAATAGCCCGGTATTTATACGCGGTGATTATAAACAGCTATCTGCCGACCGGGTGCCCAGGCATTTTTTTTCGGCCCTGAATATGGGTGATTCCGTTTTTCGTTCTACCGGCAGTGGACGGTTGGAACTGGCTGAATCCATTCTCCATCCCAACAATCCACTCACAGCACGGGTGATGGTGAACCGCATCTGGCACTACCTGTTTGGTAAAGGCATCGTGGAAACCGTGGATAATTTCGGCTTGCAGGGAAAATTGCCGAGCAATCCTGCGCTGCTGGATTACCTGGCCATCCGGTTTCAGAAAGACAATTGGTCTGTCAGGAAAATGATCAGGCTGATTGTTTTATCGGAAACATTCCGCCGCTCCACAGACGCTGCTGAGGATACCCGGAAAAAAGATCCGGCTAACGTTTACCTGGCCCGTTTCCCCGTGCTTCGTATGGAAGCGGAAGCGATAAGAGATGGTTTGCTGATGGCGAGTGGCAGGCTCGATACGACGATGTATGGCCCGCCCGTTCCTGTTCATCTCACCTCATTTATGAATGGGAGAGGAAAGCCTGAGCAGTCGGGGCCAATTGATGGGGCAGGACGAAGAAGCATTTACCAGGAGGTAAGAAGAAATTTTTTAGATCCGATGATGCTGGCTTTTGATCGCCCGATTCCTTTTTCCACCTTCGGCAACCGGAACGTAACTAACGTTCCCGCCCAGTCGTTGTTTTTTATGAATGATCCCTTTGTTGTGCTGCAGGCGGAATGGATGGCAAAAAAACTCATTCAGCAAAAAAATAAAACGGCCGGAGAGCGCATTCAATTTGCTTATATAGCAGCGTTGTCGAGACCTGCGGGTGAAGAAGATATGAAACAAGGGCTGGCATTCCTGGAAGAGCTTGCAACCATTCATAAAGTAAACGCAAAAGATATAGGGAGCAATGAGGCTATCTGGAAAGACTATTGTCAATCCTTGTTCAGCCTGAAAGAATTCATCTTTTTAATTTGATTGTATGGGAGGAAAAATACATTCGTTGTATCAGCCGGTCAGCCGTCGCGAAATGCTGGGCATCTGCAAATGCGGTTTTGGGTCCATCGCGTACCTGGGTTTGTTTGGCAGCATTTTTTCGGCCTGTTCGCAGGCAGAACAAGCGGATTCACTGATCGGGCAATTATCAAAATCACCCAATTATATTCCCAAAGCAAAGAATATTATTTTCCTGTACATGGATGGGGGCGTATCGCAGGTAGATTCATTTGATCCAAAACCAAGATTAGCCAAAGAAAATGGGGAAGATCCCGGCAAAAAATTTACGGTTGACGCTACGCAGTTTAATAATGTGGGAAAGATACTGAAGAGCCCATGGTCGTTTAAAAAATATGGTGAATGCGGAATGGATGTGAGTGAACTGTTTCCCCATATTGCTACCTGCGTGGATGATCTTGCTTTGATCCGGTCGATGAAATCCCAGTTTCCTGAACATACCAGCGCCAATTATTTTTTGCATACGGGTAGTGGTTTGCAGGGAAGACCCAGTATGGGCTCCTGGATTACGTATGGCCTTGGCAGTGAGAACCACAACCTGCCGGGCTACGTGGTGCTGGATGGCGGGTTGATACCGCCCGGTGGGTTGGATAATTTTAAGAATGGATTTCTTCCTGCATCGTACCAGGCTTCTATATTGACGGCAGGCGCTGAACCGATAGCCAATATAACACCTGCGGATAGTATACCGGGATTGCAGACCGATAAGCTGGCATTTACCCGCCGGATGGATAGCAGCTTGCTGGCAAAGCTGGGAGATGGAGATGCCATTGAATCGGCGATTGCTAATAATGAGCTGGCGTTCAAAATGCAATCGTCGGTACCCGAACTAACGGATTTTGCGAGTGAATCGGAAGCGACCAAAAAGTTATATGGATTATATTCGGAAGATCCCTATGTAAGAAGTTACGGGTCGCAATGCCTGATGGCGAGAAGACTGGTGGAACGGGGCATCCGTTTTATTGAGCTCACCTGTCCGCCTGCGGGGGGCGACCGTTGGGATCAGCACAGCAATTTGAAAGAAGGGCATGAAGCCAATGCGCATGCGGTAGATCAGCCGATAGCAGGTTTGTTGAAGGATCTGAAATCGCGTGGGATGCTGGAGGAAACCCTTGTAGTATGGACTGGTGAATTTGGACGCACACCCTTCGCACAGGGCAATGATGGCCGCGATCATAATCCTTCTGCTTTCAGTATGTGGATGGCAGGCGCGGGTATAAAAGGAGGAACGATCTATGGCAGAACCGACGATTACGGCTACCGCATTGTAGAAAATGAAGTTACGATTCATGACCTGCATGCTACCATGCTGCACCTGTTGGGTGTTGATCATGAGCGGCTCACTTTCCGTTACAGTGGCCGTGATTTCAGGCTCACCGATGTGCATGGGAAAATAGTGCGGGATATTTTAACCTGATTTTTTTA
>CAYMKT010000198.1:0-4704 GCA_964391065.1 uncultured Terrimonas sp.
ATTGCAGGCAATACCCAAAAATGACTTAACAAACCTGACAACTGTAAACAGTGTGTTCATCAATGTCACTAATGCACCGCAGGCAGCTTTCAATCCATTAAAGCCATTAGCAACAAGAATTGTAAACGCATTGAACGCAACCTAAGCAACCTACACGCCTAACGAACCGAATTGTAGGTACCTTTATCTAAATAATCAACTTCAGTATGCCGGGAGGGGAGGGACGGAATGCTAACCCTGCCTGGAATTTGGTCTGAAAAAACCGGCCTGATCGGGTTTGCTCGCGGTGCCCAACGGCTATTAAAAGTGAAAAACGAGCTCATTACATTAAAAAAAGATACAGGTTAATGGAACATCATCACCATTCTGCACACGACCATGCTCATCACCACATGAGTTCATCAACGGGTCACGAACGACACGATAAACATGCCGGGCATCATGTAGCTGATTTTTGGAAACGGTTTGTCATCAGTACGATTGTTTCTGTTCCTGTGTTGGTACTATCTTCGATGCTGCAACATTTGCTGGGATTTGAACTGATTTTCCCTGGCGACAAATATGTGCTGGCGGTTCTATCTGCATTTATTTTCATTTATGGCGGTTATCCATTTCTAAAAGGCCTGGTGGATGAAGTAAAAGCCAACGCTATCGGTATGATGACTTTGATCGGCGTAGCGATTACCGTTGCCTGGGCATACAGTGTTGCTGTTACTTTCGGTTTACAGGGGATGGATTTTTATTGGGAAATGGCAACCCTGATCGACATTATGCTCATTGGACACTACTTTGAAATGAAGTCGGTTATGGGTGCTTCACGTTCTTTGGAATTATTGGTTCAAATGATGCCGTCTACCGCGCATCACTTAGTCAATGGCACGATTCACGACATGCCGGTCAGTCATTTGAAAATCGGTGACTTCGTATTAATAAAGCCGGGCGAAAAAATTCCGGTTGACGGAATGGTAACAGAAGGCGAAAGTTATGTTGACGAAAGCATGCTTACCGGCGAAAGCAAACCGGTGAAAAAAGAAAAAGACAGCAAAGTGATCGGCGGCGCTATCAACAGCAACGGTTCATTAACGATAAAAGTATTAAGCACAGGTCAGGACAGCTACCTTAATAAGGTTGTAAAACTGGTGGAAGATGCGCAAAAAGTAAAATCAAAAACACAAAATTTTGCCGACCGTGCCGCTAAGGTGTTAACTTTTGTGGCCCTGGGCGGCGGCGTTATAACGTTTGTGGTTTGGTTGCTGCTGGGCTATCCGTTTGTGTTCGCGTTAGAACGAATGGTAACGGTCATGGTTATTTCATGCCCGCATGCCTTAGGACTGGCTGTTCCATTGGTGGTGGCCATTTCAACCTCAATTGCTGCACAAAAAGGCTTGCTCATTCGCAACCGGACGGCCTTTGAAAATGCAAGGTTGATTACCACTATTATTTTTGATAAAACCGGAACACTAACCAAAGGCTCCCATGAATTACAGGAAGTGAAGGTGTTGAATGAAAATTTTGATGAAAGTGAATTGCTTCGGCTCGCATCGGGAATTGAACAGCATTCGGAACATTACATAGCGCAGGGTTTGTTAAGGAAAGTCGGGGCGCTGAACATTCCTGTTCCCAAATCTGAACAATTCAATTACCTGCCCGGAATAGGATTGGAAGGAATGGTTGATGGAAAGCAAATTAAAGTAGTAGGACCAAATTACCTGACAGAACATCACTTAAATGTTACCGGGGCAAATGATGACTTTACAGGAACAATAGTATATGTTTTGGTAGATAATACCATAGCAGGTTATTTTACTTTTTCGGACCAAATAAGAGAAAGCTCCTTCGAGGCCATTCAAATTCTCAAAGAAGCCGGAATTAAAAATTTATTGCTCACCGGCGATAATGAAAAGGTGGCAAAGAAAGTCAGCGATGAATTAAGAATGGATGGTTTTTTGGCCAATGTATTGCCACATGACAAATTAGAAAAAGTAAAAGAACTTCAGGAGAAAGGAGAATATGTAGCCATGACAGGCGATGGTGTAAATGATGCCCCGGCTCTTGCGCAGGCAGATGTAGGCATTGCGGTGGGTTCCGGCACCGATGTAGCCGCAGAAACAGCCGATATTATTTTGGTAAACTCCGACCCGAAAGATATTGCCAGCCTGGTTTTATTTGGAAAAGCCACCTACAACAAAATGATACAAAATCTCTGGTGGGCAGCAGGCTACAATATTCTTGCCATTCCGCTTGCGGCAGGAGCGCTCTATAATTGGGGTATCATGTTAAGCCCCGCAGTTGGCGCCGTACTGATGAGTTTAAGCACAATAATAGTGGCCATTAATGCTAAACGCTTAAAGGTATAATGAACAGAAATAGGTTTTAAGATGAAAAAGACAACGTAAGTTTATTCAATGATGAACCAATAGCGGGCTCACTTATCATGACATCCGTAAAGATTGGGTAAATCCATAGCAACAAACAAACCGTATTTTGCAAATAAACTTCACCATATTCTTAGACCTTTTAGGCACATTTGCTTTTGCAATAAGCGGCATCAGGTTAGCATCAGGAAAGCAAATTGACTGGTTTGGAGCTTACATTATCGGTTTGGTAACCGCCATTGGCGGGGGAACCACAAGAGATGTGTTGCTGGATATAAGCCCGTTTTGGATGACGGATGCTAAATATTTTCTGACTACAGGGGTTGCACTTCTTGCCACACTATTGTTCAAAGACAAACTATTCAGGTGGGGAAGCACCTTGTTGTTGTTTGACGCCATCGGGCTTGGCTTATTTACAATAACCGGAATCAGCAAAAGCATTGATGCCGGACTACCCTTTTGGGTATGTATTGTTATGGGAACCATTACAGGCTCGTTAGGAGGTGTTGTAAGAGATGTGTTACTGAACGAAGTGCCATTGCTGTTCCGAAAAGACATTTATGCGCTTGCCTGCGTAGCGGGTGGTGGAGTATATTTTATTTGTAGTTATTTTAATTTTTCGACAGGCATTACTGAAATAATTGCTGTTGTAACCGTAATTGCTTTTCGATTGATTGCTGTGCAATTTCATATTCATTTGCCCCAATTACAGCGAATAGACAGCAAATCGAAAAAGAAAGACAAATAAAAGCCATCCCACAAAAAATACAGGCTTGCAGGCTGGGTATGATACCTGTAATTTTCCAACCTTTCTATCCCCAGTTTCCCCTGTATTGTCTTTTTACAAACTGGTTAGCGGGTTCAAAATTAGTGATGCGCATGTTTTCGCCATCCCAAAGCAGTTGCTTTCTTCCATTGAATTTTTTGTTGCCTTTACCATCGGTGTCAAAATGGTTATAGCTGTGCACAGCCAGGTTGCCCATTAACACGGTTTCTGTTAAGGGTCCCGATTTATCGAAAGACGAACTGGTATAAGCGCCGTATCCTTCTTTGCAGGCTTTTACCCATTGTTGTTGATGTCCTTCAGAACCGCCTTCTACAAAATCAAATTTCGATTTGGGCAGTTCTGTTTCCTTCATTTTTTGGGTAGGTAGCAGCGTAGGGTTACGCCCGAAAAGTCCGGCCATTATTTTTCCCGTTGTTCCTTCAAAAATAATCCCGCCATCGTATTCCCCCATTTCTTCATCGGGCAGCAATTCTTCAGGGCGTTTGGGCCGGATACCGCCATCGTACCATATCATTTCCACTGCGGGCATGCCCGCACGTGCGGGGAATTGTATATGCGTTTTGGCCGAAGGTGGATAGCTGTCTGCGTAAATGGCTTCCTGGAAAAAGCCGGTGTATACAGATCCTACGCTGGTTTCTACTGCCGTTGGGTACCCCAATTGTAAGGCACGGTAGGGCACATCAATAAAATGGCAGCCCATATCACCCAGGGAACCTGTTCCAAAATCAACCCAACCGCGCCATATGGCAGGCAGGTAAGCAGGGTTGTAGTCGCGCTGTGGCGCAGTGCCCAGCCAAAGGTTCCAGTCTACTTCTTTGGGAATAGCAAATTTGCCGGTGGGGGCCGGAACACCCTGCGGCCAGGTAGGCCGGTTCGTCCATATATGCACGGTGTGTACATCGCCAATTACGCCGGTCTGTACCCAGGTTTCTACATGACGGGTATCGTCGCCGCTGCTGCCCTGGTTGCCCATTTGTGTAACTACCTTATATTTTGCAGCCGCCTGTGTTAGCATGCGGGCTTCATAAATATCATGAGTAAGCGGTTTTTCGCAGTACACATGTTTGCCCAGTTGCATCACCGCCATGGCCTGTACAAAATGCATATGATCAGGTGTGGTGATAATGACGGCATCAATATTTTTCTGTTCCTTTTCCAGCATCTGCCTGAAGTCTTTATAGTATGGCGCTTTGGGCCAATTTTTACGGGCGTTTACTGACTGGCGGTCATCCACATCGCAGAGCGCCACGATATTATCCGATCCCTTGTTATAGGCATAAGGCAGGTTCACTTCAGCCTTGCCACCCACGCCAATACCGGCGATGTTCAGTTTATCGCTCGGTGCAACATAGCCACGGCCCAATACAAAGCGGGGCACAATAAAAAAACTGCCGGCGGCAAGGGAACTATTTTTAATGAATTTTCTACGCGACTTATTTTCAGTAAGCATGGCGATTTGTTTGTGTTAAGGTAAGAAGAAGTTTTTAGGATTTGTGGTTTATCGTTTCTGGTTTTTGGTGGATGAAGTTAAGGAACAGGCTT
>CAYMKT010000199.1:0-4702 GCA_964391065.1 uncultured Terrimonas sp.
GAAAACGCGCCCTTCAATAACTGCTGCATATACAGTAATCCTTTTTCATTTGTAAATGCAATATTTCGTAACGGCACCTCGTGCACCCCGGCATAGCTGTTTACTACCTTGCTCACACTGTCTTCCCGTAAAAAATGGAGCATGGCGTAAGGTGAACGGTTGGTATAGTTGGATGCTGCATCGTCCATGCTTCCGGCGAATAAATAATGCGGGTGAAAACTGGCAACCTGGTAAACTCCCTCATAGTTTTCCTTCAAAAGCAGCCGCTCTGTTAACGCTACAAGGTCGAGATAGGCATCAAAGTCATGAAAGCTGCCCGGTAAAATCACAAAAGAGGTTTCAATAGCATCATCGTCATCCAATTGCTGCAGTACCATTAATACAGTTTCCAAAGCGGTGGCAACGGTGGCGTCGGCCAGTACCCTGTAATGTATCGTTTCATTCCTGAGTTCTTTGGCCGCAAAGGGGCAAAAGTTACAGCCCACTACCGTATCGGTTATCCATTTTTTGGTTTGTGCAATAATGTTGGACGAATCGGCATCATTCATAAATGGTTGTTCAGGTAAGTGATTTGATATACAGGTCTTCTACTTTTTTTCTTGCCCAGGGTGTTTTACGTAAAAACTTAAGAGCAGAATTGATGCTGGGATTGCTGATAAAACAATTAATCCTGATGATATCGCCCAGATTTTCCCACCCAAAATGATGCACCAGTTCATTCAGGATCATCTCAAGCGTTTTACCATGAAGCGGGTCATTGGATGCCATGTGAGTGTTTATGGCAAAGATAGTTGGAAAGGATCAGGTAGCTGGCTTTGATGTGGCGTAAAAAAATATGAACAGGATGCAGATACCCATTCTTACGTTCCGCGGAAATTAAGCAAAGCATATACACTACTGTCCCGGCATGCTCATCACTTTATAACCACTGGTGTTGATGGTTTTGCCGTCTTTGTTAACTGCCGTAGCTTTTATAGTGGTTACATCTCCTGTTGATGTATCCGTTGCTTCCATCTTCAGCATCGCTCCTTTTGCCATTCCTTTCAAATCCGGAAAGCTACCCGTTTTTTTGTTTTTGTTCATACCGCCCATTGCTACGCCCATGCTTTTGGCAAAATTGCCAAAATCGGTACCGAGCTGGGTGGTGAGCCAAACCAGTGATGTTGTTGTTTCGCTGGTCACTTTATACTGGTCGCAGCTATAACCCAGGATATCTTCTTTTACACCGGTTTTAGTTATCTTAACATCCGGCACCTCTTTTTCGTCGGCCGCGGCTGCTACGTCTTGTCCCATTTTTTTCATATCCATTACCATCGCCATTTTTTGGGCTTCCATCAGGGTAAGCATTTTCATAGACTTCATATCATACACCATAAATATCATTTTTTGTGCGCCAGCTTCAATGCCCATATAATCAGCTTCCGCAAACCATAAGGTCATTCCCTGTATTTTTTGGACATTATCACTTTTACCCGATGCTATATCATAGCTAATTCCGGTCCTGAAGATAAACTCCCCGGGAAGCGTTGTGCTGCCCTGGGCAAATGATGGGTTGGTAGATTGCGTGGCAAGAACGGTCATCATCATTAAAGCGACGCAAAGTTTCGGCAACAATTGAAAAGTAAATACAAAACGATTTTTCATGATGTATGTTTGATGTGACGCTTTTGGCTTTTCGAATATACGTTATTTTTCGGGGCGCTTTCTGAAACAGGTCTAACATTTTTCCATTTGCTACATGCTTCAGATCACACCTGTTGTTGTTGATGGTAAATAATCAAATAGTTGCAGCCTTTTTATCCTGTGTTTGTTCTTTCCAGCGCCGGTTCTGTTCTTTCGATGGTAAGAGCCGAACGAGGATCAAATTCCCGCTCTGCCATTAACCACGTTTACCATTCCAGGAGGTTACCGGCAAGTTGTGTCCAATTGAACCTGTATAGATAGTAATCTCAGTACATTCAATGCTCTCCTCCTGAAAATCTTATCCAACAAATTTTGAAACAAGCGACATAAGCAATTCTTTTAAAGGAATTTCCTGTGCAATAACGGGTATGAAAGGAAGCAACACGGCCGACACAAAAGCCAATAAAACAGTTTTATTAATAAGAAGTGGGTTCATGTTATCGGTTTTTTCAAAACTGCCGATCAGGTCTACATGCCAGGATGCATCATTTTTTTCTTTTCCATTTTGAGCGAAGTCATTTACTTCTTTTTCATATTGCCGGGCGCATACCCATGCCTGACGGCTATACCATAAATAATATTTCCTTTTTACCACGGAGAGCAGGGGGATAAAAATCATTAATGGCAAAACAAAAATCAATAGCGTAAACAATAAAATGGCAATAATATTCATCTTGAAATCGTAGATAGAAACTTTTGAAAAAATAATGATGTTGTTAAGCCCTGCCGCTATGATGGAAGAGAACGCAAATGCCACGGGCAGGAAACTGAGCTGTGCATATCGCAGGAAGCCCAACCCGCCTGCACCATCAGGATGCAGGGAAGAAAGATTTAAATTGATCTTTGAAATTTTTCGCAGGAAAATGATCCACAGCAAAATGGTATAAAACCACCTGTATACGATCATTTGCAGTACCGGAAGGCTGAATAAAACATACCACCATCCTGCAATGGAAATAGAATCGTTCTTAACAGCCCAGGGGGCATAAAAAGACTTGTCATTTACCTCCCTCATATAAAATGCATAATACACCAGCACCAGCAGCAAAATGTCTACAATGATAGCATTCCGCCATTTTAAAACCCATTGAATGGTCTTTTCAAAAGCCGCAACATTGTTATCATCAACAATTTTGGTTTCGTATAAAGTACCCACCAGTTGGTTAAAACTTCTATTGACCAGCTTGCGTGCCGACAGCAACAGCGGAATGGCCAACAAAAATCTTACATGTGTGGCAATGTCGCGAATAAACAATAAATAAAACTGACCTCCGCCAAGTTCAATAAATGAAAGCAAAGCCAGCGGCAACCAGCATATAAGTACCAAACCTGCCAGTAACAAAATTTTGTATCGCATGCTTTTGTTGCTGATACCGGAACGATCGATCATTTTTGATAATATACCTCCGGAAGCAAAAGCGTAATCAATAATTGGCGGCATATATTATTTTTTTGCACTTGTTGCGACTTTCTTTTCTGGCAACCTTAAACTGCTGTAACCGTTCGCTGTTTAAGGTGCATATTCATGTTAAGATATGTATTTTTTTGAATGCCATGAAGCCATGTCATCACAAAGAACGCTTCATCACTAACGGATACGCCCATTTACCAAAGAGTAGGTTAAACCGGAATTGGGATCCTATGGCGAATATGCCCTACCACTTCATTTTCAATTGACGATTGCATTTTGTTCCGGGGTTCATTAAGAGTCTTCCGAGGTTTATTCACTGGCCGCTTTTGCAGCTTCGTGGTGTTCTGTTTCCTTCTTTTTATCAGCTTCAGTGAGCTTTACAGGATGAGTTTCAATTGTAACTTTCTCCAGGTGACCTTTGAAACGGGATGAGCCGCCATAGTTGACTACATGCGTTCCATCGTCGGTACCCACATCAGCAAGATCATCCACAGAAAATATTCCGGGCTGGGTTTTATCAATACGTCCTTCACCTGCTTTGACGCCATCGATGGTAATGGTTCCTGTTCCACCCTTGCCTAAACCACCGCCATCATATTTAAAATCGTACACGATGATATGTTTACCGGATTTCAACGTCTGGTTGGATGCCACTGTATAACTTTGTAGTCCTAAGTAATTGTAGGTAAACATGGGTTTTCCGCCTTTAATATAGAATGAAAAGCCTCCAAACCTCCCGCCCTGGCAAACCATTACACCATTTCCGTTTGCAGCAACATCCACCTCGGCAGTCATCGTATAGGAAGTATTGCGTGTGCTTATAAAAATATCTACACCCATTCCTCTCATTCCTTCTCCAAGCGTAACAGTGGTTCTGCCTTCCATTAAGGTTGGACGCCCGACTGCCGTAGCATCGGTTCGTATCAACAGGCGGTCATCAATCGGCAGCACATGAAACCGTTCAGCTTCCGTCATGAATAATGCCTGAAGTTCCTTCAACTTATCGGGATTCTGAGCGGCCAGGTTGTTTGACAGGCTGAAATCTTCGTTTGAATTATATAAGTCCCACACATCTTCGGCCAGGGTGTGATAGGGTGTTAAACTCCACGCTGCCCTGTGAATGGTGCGTGCGTACCATCCATCACTATAAATGGCCCTGTTTCCAAACATTTCGAAATATTGAGTGGTATGCCGTTCTTTTGCTGCCGCATCGTCAAAGCTGTATAAAAAGCTTGTTCCTTCAATCGGATCCTGGGCAATGCCGTTTACTGTTTTTGGCGAAGGTACCTTGCAGGCTTCAAAAACGGTAGGGGCGATATCAATGACGTGCGTGAATTGCGAGCGAACCTCTCCCTTAGCTTTAATGCCACTCGGCCAATGCGCCACCATGCCATTGCGTATACCGCCAAAATCTGAGGCAACTTGCTTTGTCCAGGAGAATGGTGCATCCGTTGCAACCGCCCACCCGGCGGCCATATGCGGATAAGTGCTCGGTCCACCCCACTCATTATAATGGGCCAGCATATCCGGTACAGTTTCCGGAACGCCATTGAAATATGTCATCTCGTTAAACATTCCGTTCATCTGGCCTTCAGCGCTGCTGCCATT
>CAYMKT010000200.1:0-4689 GCA_964391065.1 uncultured Terrimonas sp.
GTGGCGCCAGCTACATTTCCTGCAGGTATTTACGCACAAACCGGATGGCCATAGCGCCTTCGCCAACGGCGGAAGATATGCCCGTCATGGCGCCAAAACGAACATCGCCCGAAGCAAAAATACCCGGTACGCTGGTTTCCGGTAAATAGGGATCTCTTTTCAGTTTCCAGGTACAGCGGAATGATTTATTGTGCAGCAGGTCGCCTCCACAAATAATAAAGCCTTTTTCATCTTTCAGCAATATGTCGTTTAGCCAGGCTGAGGCCGGACGGGTACCAATGTAGATAAACAGTGCTTTCGCCGTTACCGTTCGCTCTTCACCTGTACTGGTATTTTTGAGGGTGATTGTTTCAAGAAATTCCGAACCGGAGCAGTCAACCACTTCCGTATGGGGCAGCACTTTAATATTGGGCGTGCGACTTATATTTTCCACCAGGTAGTGTGCGGCTACCTCCGAAAGCCGATCGCGCCGGATAAGGATATTCACTTCACTGGCAAACTTGCTCATATACAGGGCGGCCTGGCAGGCCGAATTGCCACCACCCACCAGGTAAATCGTTTCATTGCGACAGGCATGCGCCTCCACAGACGCAGCGCCATAATACACGCCAGCGCCTGCAAAACGGTCTAAGCCCGGAATATCGGGCTTGCGGTATGATACACCCGTGGCTATCACAATCGTTTTGCTGTATATGAGCGCGCCATCCATTAATTCGGTGATTTTATACCCGTCCTTTACGGTAATATCTCTTACCTGCTGCGGCGTTAAGATTTCCGTTCCAAAACGCAGCGTTTGTGTGATAGCCCTTCTCGACAATTCTGCGCCTGAAAGTCCGCTCGGAAAACCAAGATAATTTTCGATGCGGGCGCTGCTGCTGGCCTGTCCACCAGGGTTGCTCCTTTCAATTAAAATTGTTTTAAGTCCTTCGCATGAACCATACAGTGAAGCAGCGAGACCGGCAGGTCCGGCGCCAATGATCAGCACATCGTACATTTCCCTGGTTGCTTTTTGCTGAAGCCCCACCCGTTCGGCCAAAACAGGTAAGGAAGGGTCATGCACAAAAGATCCGTCTTTAAAAATAACAAGGGGTAAATCCGATTTCGAGCGATGGGTACTTGCCAGGTATTGCGCTGCTGCTTCATCATGTTCAATATCCATCCAGATATAGGGCACCAGGTTTCCAGAAAGAAACTCCTTAATGCTGTGCGACTTTGGCGACCATTGAAAACCGATAATGCGTGTGCCCTCATGATCGGGTTTATACAGGGCCTGCCATTCATCGAGCAAATCATTCAGCACCGGAAATAATTTTTCTTCGGGAGGATGCCAGGGCTTTAATAAATAATAATCCAGTTTAACGTTATTGATCGCTTTAATAGCAGCTTCAATATCGGCGTAAGCCGTGAGCATTACTTTTTTAGCATCGGGGAAAAGCTCGTTGGCCTGTTCAAGAAAGGTAATGCCCTCCATTTCAGGCATCCGCTGATCAGAAATAAAGAGCGCCACCACTTCGTTCTTCAGCTTCAATTCCCTGATTACTTCGAGCGCTTCAACAGCCGATTCTGTGGCCGCCACTTTATATTCATCGCGGTATTGATTCCTGATATCGCGCTGTATGGACCTCAGCACCTGTGTGTCGTCGTCCGTTATAATAATGTATGGGAGCTTCATTTAAAATATGCTTTATTGTTCCTTACTTAATTGGGAATGCCTGCTGGGTAAGAGGAAGTCTTACCAGGAATACCGTTCTTCCCGGTTCCGATACCAGGCTAACAGTACCACCATGTTTTTTGATGATCCTGTTCACCATGTCCAGTCCAATGCCTGATCCCTCTCCTATTTTTTTTGTAGTGAAAAACGGCTCAAAAATGCGGGATTGGTTTTCGGGTGGTATACCGGGTCCATTGTCGATGATGGCTACCCCAACATGCTTGTCGCCTTTTGAAGTTTCAATGGTGATACTGCCGTCTTTATCAAGCACAAAAATGGCATTGTCGATAAGATTGGTCCATACCTGGTTAAGGTCGCTCACATAGGCCGGCACATCGGGCATATCGATACAATAGTTTCTAACGACTGTAATATTTTTTTCGCGCAGCTTAAAGCCCAGGAGGGTTAATGTATTTTCAATATCATCGTGAATATGGGTTAATTGCAGTTCGTTTGTTCTGTCCATATGCACATGGCTTTTAACAGACGTTACGAGTTGGGAGATACGTGCGGAAGCATTGGCAAGATCATTGATCATTTTACGGGAACTGGTTAAGTTTTCTAACCAGGGCGCCAGTTTTGCAAAGGATTTTGCACCCGTTTGGTTAAGAATGCTGCTCATCTCTTCTATGGAAAAGCCCGATTCAGCAAAGGTTTCTGCCATAGCCCTTTCGCGAATGCCGTGCTCTTCCAGCCATTCGGCCATCCTGTCTTCATTTTCCAGACGCTGAAGCATGTTAGGGTGCTGTTGCAACTGCGATCGTTCTTTTTCTTCCACCATGGCGCGCACACTTTGCAATTGCTCCTGCGTAATATTACCCTGGAGCAATTGTGCAGTGAGTTCATAGTTGCGGTTAAGCCTTTTGCCCAGTTCATCCGATATTTCCTGTATAGCCGCCGCTGGATTATTCATTTCGTGCGCAATGCCAGCGGCAAGAAGACCTAAGGCGTTTACTTTTTCGTGTTGCAGGTGGGTGGTGGCAAAGGCTTTCGCCCGTTCCGTCATATACCCAATAAGGCGTTGAATGAAACCGGGATTAAGCGCCTCCAATGCCGCAAAATGTTTTTTATGCATGCGAAGCAACTTCAACTCGCCCGATGCGTAAGAATTGCCCGGGTAATTTTTCATTCTCGAATAGGGCATCATTCCACCCACACCACCGGTAATATCGTTATTTTCGAAAGTAAAATAATATACCTGCCGGCCATTGATGTACATATAAAATACCACTTTACCCTGCAGGGAAAACCACATGATTTCGGCAGGTTCTCCATATCGGCCCACAAGATCACCATCGGCATATTCCCGGTATTCCGAGTGATCTATTATCCACAACAGATGTTCATCAGGTAAGTCCCTCAATGCAATAACTGTTCTTAAATCCTCAGGCGTTATAGTTGGCATGACGACATTATTCAATCAAAAAACGATCCGGTCAACTGCAAGGAGGATTATTCAGGCTTTGCCGAGGATGGTTGGAACCTTACTCAAACTTATTCATTAATTTCCAAACCAGGAAAAAGGGTGCATTTCAAGGACGTTAGTGTGCAGGCGAGGAAGATTCTCTCTTCAACGTCATTGCGAGGAACCGTATAGCCAAGTGGGAAGGGTGACGAAGCAATCCCCCTGACAGGAGACTGATTCACTCACTCAGCAGATTGGTTTTTTCTTATGATTGGCAGCTTACAAATGCTTCGCATAAGGAGATTGCTTCTCCGCCGCGGCGGATCGCAATGACGGTTAAAAAGGTCCTTCGCATTGGCAGATCGCAACTCCACTTCAGCGGATCGCAATGATGTTCGCACTATACCAGAAATTCCCGAAAGAGAACATTAACTTTATCTATCAAACACTAATGCTTTTGTATGGCATTACCCAACTAAAAAATGAACATGAACAAGCTTCCAAAAACGACCTTGCTGCTCGCCATTCTTTTGACGGGCTATCACACCGTATTCAGCCAGGAGCATAACCCTGCGCCAGATGCTGTACCTGTAGTGGCTGCCGGCGCCACACTTCAACTGGTTTCCAGGCAATTTAAATTTACGGAAGGTCCTGCGGCAGATAAGCAAGGCAATATTTTTTTCACCGACCAACCCAACGACAAAATATGGAAGTACGATACCGATGGTAAACTTTCCCTTTTTATGGAAAAAAGAGGGCGTTCCAATGGACTGTATTTCGACGGCAAAGGCAATCTCATAGCATGTGCAGATGAAAAAAATGAATTATGGTCAATCAGCAGGAACAGAAAAGCAACCGTATTGCTGGATAACTTCCAGGGACACCGCATGAATGGTCCAAACGATCTTTGGATTGATCCAAAAGGCGGCATCTATTTTACAGATCCATATTATCAACGTGATTACTGGGAAAGACAAAAACCTGATATAGAAAAACAAAATGTGTATTATTTACCAAAGGGGGAAAAGCAGGCGTTTATTGTTGATAGTATGTTTATACGCCCCAATGGCATTGTGGGCACGCCCGATGGAAAGTATTTGTATGTAGCGGATATAGGCGATAGTAAAACCTATAAATACCAGGTAAATGAAGGCGGCAACTTAACCAACAGGCAACTCTTTGTTGCAATGGGCTCCGATGGCATGACCCTTGACAGTGATGGCAACCTTTACCTCTCGGGCAAGGGCGTTACCGTATTCGACAAGGCAGGTGCTCAACTGGGCAATATTCCCGTGCCCTCCCAGTGGGTGGGAAATGTTTGTTTTGGCGGTAAAAACAGAAACATCCTGTTCATTACGGCATCCGAAGCAGTGTATACT
This sequence comes from uncultured Terrimonas sp., assembly GCA_964391065.1. Lineage (GTDB taxonomy): Bacteria > Bacteroidota > Bacteroidia > Chitinophagales > Chitinophagaceae > Agriterribacter. The sequence continues at coordinate 4,496 of CAYMKT010000200.1, forward strand.
TTACAAATGAAAGTGAAAGGTGCGCAATGACGGTTCTTTTCCGAACGTCATTGCGAGGAACTGTATAGCCAAGTGGGAAGGGTGACGAAGCAATCCCCCTGACAGGAGACTGATTCACTCACTCAGCAGATTGGTTTTTTCTTATGATTGGCAGCTTACAAATGCTTCGCATAAGGAGATTGCTTCTCCGCCGC
>CAYMKT010000201.1:0-4681 GCA_964391065.1 uncultured Terrimonas sp.
ATTCAGTTCCTTGCTTCTTTCCCATTTCAAATCTTTGTTACCGAGATTGCCGGGCGCAAATCCGAATGCGCTATTGCCGTCAAAATCGTATGGCGTATTTAATACGGTAGCCTGGGTACTATAAGGACTTACAGTGGCATTGCCCACCTGGCCATAACTTACCCGCAGTTTTAAATCAGAAAACAGGGTTGAGTTTTTCATGAAGTCCTCATTAATGATTCGCCATGCTACAGCGGCGGAAGGGAAGAAGGCCCATTTATTGTCTTCCGATAATTGAGAAGCGCCATCGGTACGCCCGGTTAATGTTAACAGGTATTTATCGCTGAATGAATAATTAATCCGGCCCATGTAGGATTGTAAGGTATTTTTTGCATAGTTGCTCGAAACGCTGTTAATTACCGCCGCCGTACCCAGGTTATACCAGATGGAAGCATAAGGAAGTTGGTCAACAGCAATCGCGTATGTTTCGGCAGTGTTCATAAACGCGCTTTGAAGCGCTGTTACGGTAATTTTATGTTCCTTATTAGAATAGTCATAGGTCAGAATATTATCTATGGTATAGCTGGTGTTATCTCTTGTTTCATAAAAAGCCCTGGGCAAATTAATAGCTGCCCGGTCTTTTGAATAGGTGCCGCGGTAATCGCCTTGTTTTTCACCAATCACTGATGCGGATAGGGATGAGCGAAATGTTAATCCCTTAAGGGGTGCGATCTCGATATAGGCATTCCCCATAATATTGGTGGTATTGATCTGGAACTGCACGTTTTCCGGGTAAACATCAAGCAGGGGGTTGGGTACCTGGGCGTCTTTAATTCCCATCCATACCGATAAATCGTTCCACGGCCCTATTGCCGCATCGTTGCCGTCGGCGGGGTTCACCAGGTCGTTGTAATAAACGGTACCTGTTGGCCGGGCCCGAAAAGCGCTGCGGTTGGCTTCAAGCGATCCTCTTGGGTTGGTGCTGTAATTGAGAAAGCTGGTTAGTCCTACTTTTAAATATTTATTAATCCTGCTATCTACTGCCGCGTTTAGGTTGTATTTTTTATATGTATTGTTGGCATAACTTCCATCTTCCTGTATGTAGCCGCCCGACACACGGTAGGTAGTATTTTGTCCGCCACCGGAGATAGCGATGGTATTATTGGTTTGAAAACTTGGTTTGTTGATCAGGCGTACCCAATCGGTGCTTTTCCCCGAATTGATCATTTCCATTTCGTTGGAGGTAAAGGCTGTGGCTGCGCCTCCATCCATTACTTTGTCTAACGTCATTTGGTAAAATTGCTGGGCAGTTTGCAGTTCGGGTAAATGTGCAGGTGTTTTATATCCAAAGTAACTGTCGAGGGTATATTTGGGTTTACCGGAAGCTCCCCTTTTGGAAGTGATGATGATAACACCGTTAGCACCGCGTGAACCATATATAGCTGTTGAAGAAGCGTCTTTTAATATGTCCATGGTCTGAATGTCGGCAGGATTAATATCTTTTATTCGTCCGCCGATTACGCCGTCAATTACTACCAATGGTTCTGTATCGCCCGTAATGGTGTTTTCGCCGCGGATAGCGATCGTAAATTCGCCGCCTGGCTTATTGTTCGCCCTGGTTACCAGTACACCCGGAACCTGCCCCTGGAGCGCTTTGGTGGCATTAGCGGGATTAGCTCTTACAATATCCGCAGAACCAATAGAAGCTACGGCGCCTGTCAGGTCTTTCTTTTTAACTGACCCATAACCAACAACAACTACATCTTCGAGCGCCTTGGTTTCTGTTACCAGCTTAATAAGAAAATTGAGTTGATTGTTTACCGCTATTTCCTGGGCTACGAAACCAACGTAGTTAACCACCAGTACCGGGATGCCTGTTTCCGGAACGCCAATGGAAAATTTACCTTCGGCATCAGTAACGGTACCGCGGTTTGTACCTTTTAGGTCCACACTGGCGCCGGCCAATTGACCGCCGGTTTCATTGTTCAGTACCTGGCCCGTAACCTGCCGGGTTTGGCTCCATACTGCGCCTGATAAGATGCAGCACAGGGATGACAGAAGAAGAACTTTTTTCATAATGGCAATTTTGGTTTAACGATTGTTTTGTTCCAATAGCAATCACTAAAAGAATCCGGTAACTAAAGTATATAAAAGGTTTTAGTAAAACGTTTAATCTGATCAATATAATTACGATAACGTTTTCGTAAATAGTTAAGCGTTATGCAATCCGTTGTATTCAACGGCTTGTTTTTTTCTATAAAACCCATGATTTTTATGGTGGTAACAGGAGAGAAGGGTTATCTTGTTTTGAGTATAGCGTTGACCAGTTGCTGGTCGCGCATAACCGTAACCGGTATTTTACCGGTCCAGTTTTGGGATTGATAAATATCCATCAACTCTTTTACATCCCTTACTGGTTTGCCTGCGGCTGTTCGAATTACATCCTTGTCGCGTAAACCCGATTGCGATAAAAAGCTGTTGTTGCCTGCAGCGATAATAATTACCCCGGTTTCATCGGGCAATCCATAGGCCGACCGGTCGCCTAAACCATTTACCGATTTTATAGAACCGCCCAGGAACGATATGGTAATGGATTTGTCATCCAATCCGGCGTTCGTGATCAGCACCGGTAATTGTGGTGTGAGCGCTATTTTTTTTAAGGATGACTTTTTTACACCAAATTCGTTCATCAAAAAATTGGTAAAGCCAATGCGCAGGGCAGGGGAGTTGGCTGCAACGGTATAATCTCCGTTTTCGGGGTCAACAAAGAGGGGATCGCCGGCAACGCTGTTTTTATCGGTTCCGTTCGCCTGTGCATCATGGAGCGCGGCGGTATCAGGAAATAAATTATGGTCAATGCGCATTCCCCAGTCATTCACCTGTATCGGCGCGTATTTCTTCATCACGATATTTTTTTCAAACACGTCGCCGCTGTTGGTAAACCATACATGCGGATGAAAGGAATTGTTGATCATGATATTGTTTTCCACAATCCGGTAAAAGCCCTCGCGTAGCTTCAGTCCTCCATTTAAACAGAGATTATTATAAATATGGTAGTTAGACGACCCGTCATCAAGATCAATATCCCAGCCATGATCGCAGCGGAACCTGTTGTTGCGGATAACGGTTTGTTGTTGCGCATCCAGTAATATCAATTCCGGATGAATGGCTGCGAGGCTATCCATGTATTTTCTATCAGGCGCCCAAAACCGGTCGCGCCCCCACGAATTAAAAGAACCATGATCTCCTGTTTCACGAACGGTATTAAATACGTCGTTGAATTCAATGAGGTGTCCGCCGAAACAACCGTCGCCTATATTTATTCCGGCCCGTGAAGTATGGTAGATACTGTTATGGCTAACAGTAATGGAAGCCGCTACTTCAATCTGCACACCTGTGGCCTGCTTTTCTATATCGCCAAGATCGTGCAGGAGATTGTCGGTAACAATACATTGCTGCGGAAAATTATGGGTTAACGGTCCGGGTGTTTTATCTAACTCGTTATACGGAACAAAATTCTCATAGCCGAAGGATGGGGAGCGAACAGCTTTAGTGTCGCCAATAAAACAAACAGCGTTAGCGCCGGTGTTGTAAATGTGGCAGCCGGTAACGGTATCTTTTTTATTGTAATTGCTGAACATAATAGCGTTGCCACCAATGCCTTCAAAAACACAGTCCGCTATTTTGCAGTTTTCGGTACCGTCCAGTAAAACCGTACCGCCTCTGTAAATGGTCCAGTCGCTCCGCAGCAATGGTTCTTTGGTATCCATGAAGGTCCGTTCATTGTGCGCGAAATGAAGATTAAGCAATTGTATATTTTGCAAAGGTTTATCTATACTGCCTTTCAGCACTATACTGTTTTTCAACTGTGAAACTTCTACAAGGGCTCCGGCCAGGTTGGTTCCTTTGGACGGATAATAATAAAGCAGATGATTTTTTTTATCCAGCCACCATTCTCCCGGTGCATCCAGTTCTTCAAAAATATTTTCCACAAACCGGTAATCCTTGTGCATTTCATTCGGACGGTTATTCTGCCATCCTCCTTCCAGTTTTACATTGCCGGCCGTATCCGCCCCTGTTATGCGATAGTGAAATCCGCCCCACTCATATGCGTGTAATGCGTGCACATAGCCACCCTCAGGGTGCCTCCACCGTTTTACTCTTTCCGGCGCTATGGCATCGGCCGCAGTGCCGTGAAATATTCGTGCCGAAGCATCATAATTGGGGTAACGCGCCAGCGGTTGAAGGGTATGATTGATGTACAATCGTTCAAAAACAATTCCGGCAGGAACGGAAGACACGAATATTCCGTTTTGATAAGGCTTCCAATGCAAGGCTAAGCGTTTACCTGCGCTCACGGTCACTTTTTCATTTGAAAAGGCTTTGATTTGCATTGACGCTGGTAAAAAATTCCGTGCATTTATTTCAACCGTTTGGTCAAGATAGTAAGTACCGCCCCGCAATTCAATGGATACCGTTTTATTGCTGTTGCTTATCGCCTTCGCAACGGCCTGTTGCAGGGTTTTAAACGGTTGGTTAAGCGTTCCCGCATTGCTGTCGTTACCATTGGTGGCAACGTAAAACTTAACCTGTGCCATTCCGGGTAATGCCAAACACAAAACCGATATAACCAACAATGCGTTATTGATGAATATTTTCATGTTAAACGGATGTTTTTTGTTTTTGGATGATGTTGAACTTA
>CAYMKT010000202.1:0-4582 GCA_964391065.1 uncultured Terrimonas sp.
CATTATCTCATTCGGTCGAAATGACGTTTGCTGTATTAGTTCAAATTTCCTATACTTGTCTATAAACGCATTGCAACATGAGAAAAATTCCCTCAATAGTTCTGACACCTCTCCCCCATAACCCAAAAAACGAAATAGCCATGGTAATGAAAAAGACGCTTCTCCTTGCTTATCTCTTATGTTTTGTTCATGTAGTTAGTATTGCACAAAAGACCTGGAAGGAGATCGTATCGGTAGAGGAAGTGTGTGAATATTATCCCGGCGTGATGAAAAAGATGCTTGACCAGTTCGATCTTAACCGCCAGGGCCTGGAAAAAGTGAAGGCTGCTAACGGCAACGGCAATACGGCAGATGCCTGCAAATACCTGCTCGAGTACTATAAAAATGGCAATACCGCACCAGCTTTTAGAAAGGCATCCCCGGTTCAAACCACTAAAACCGATGCGGATGCTGATACCATTCTAAATAATGTTTTCATTATTCAGAATGTGAGGGGACAGGTTGCATATGGCGCTGATGGTCACCGGGACTGGTATTATAAGGGACCAAATAATGACAGGGAATGGGCCTGGCTCTCTAATCGCCACAGCCAGCTCTACAGCGTATTCAACACTTATTTTGAGACGGGCAATCCCAAATATGCCGAATATATCGATTTATTCTTGCGGGATTTTATCATCAAAAGCATGCCTTACCCGGCAGCCAAAGGATCGGAATCCATTTGGAGGGGGCTGGAAGTGGCGGCACGCGCAAAAGTTTGGACCCGCATTTTTTACGGAACCATCAATAATGAATATATCTCTCCTTCTACCCAATTATTAATATTAAGCAGTTTGCCGGATCATGCGCACTACAACAGGAACTTCCACAGCGGAAATAATTGGCTGACCATGGAAATTTCAGCATTAGCAACCATTGCAGCTTATTTTCCCGAATACAAAGCCTCCGGCGAATGGATGTCATACGCCATTGAGACGATGACGAAAAGCATGAAGGACCAGGTGTATGCAGATGGCGTGCAAACTGAACTTACTTCCCACTATCACTATGTAGCTTTAGCCAACTTTGAGCTTTTTAAAGAAATCTGTGACCAGGCCGGTCAACCACTCCCCGATTACTACAATGCCACTCTTGAAAAAATGTATAGCTACATTGCACATGTGGTGCGCCCTTCCGGTTACAGAATATTAAACAATGATGGCGATCGGGGAAGCGATCGTAAGTATATTCTTGAGGGCGCGGAAAAGTTTCATCATCCCGAATGGGAATATATTGCAACGAATGGTGCATCAGGAACCAAACCGCCTGACGGCCCATCTTATTGCTATCCCTGGGCAGGACATTTTATATCGAGGAGTGGATTTGACGCGGATGCACAATGGTCCTTCTTTGATATAGGTCCCTGGGGAAGCGGTCATCAGCACAACGACAAACTGCATATTTCCATTGCTGCCTACGGAAGGGATTTACTTGTTGACGCAGGCCGGTTTGCCTATACCGGCGCAGTTGCGGATAAGTTCCGGGCGTATGCGAGAGGCACGCAGGGACACAACGCCCTGCTAATCGACCATAAAGGCCAAGATGCCGGACCGACCCTTGCGGCTGAACCCTTGGGTGACAGCAGCTTTAAAATAACTCCGGAGTTTGATTATGCTTCCGGCTCATTTAACCGCTTTACAGGCTTAATGGGAGAAGCGGCTCATACCCGGTCCGTGTTGTATGTGCGCGGAAAGTTTTGGGTGGTAGTAGACCGGATCAATACCGACAGACCGAGAACAATCAACGCACTGTGGCACTGGCATCCCGACAACACTGTTGTACGCGATCGTTTAATCAGCAAAACCAGCAATGGTCGCGGAAACCTCGCGGTGATCCCGGTGAGCAAACAAAAGTTTAGCTTAACTTTCGTAAAAGGCCAGGAGACGCCGGAGATACAGGGATGGTATAGCCCGGAGTATAACAGGTATGAGCCCAATACTGCCAGCATTTATCAAACAGAAATCAGTTCCTCTTCTACCCTGGTTTGGTTACTCCTGCCATCGGAACATGAAACGCCGAAGATAAAGGCGAAAATATTGTCGGAGAATGAACGGGAAATCAGGATTGAGGTAAAACAAAAAGGTAAGAAGCTGGAATTAACAATACCGTTTATGAATAGTGAAGGCGCCGCGATAACAGAACATTAAAAATCTGAGATGAATCCAGGAGCCATTTATCAGCAACCCCAGCCTTACTTTTGCCAGCTTCTGGTTAATTTAACAGAAAAAAGCAGGATATTGTACAATATTCCGTACATTTAGGCGTACAAAAACAATTTATATGCAGGCAGTTTCAGCAACGCAATTAAGAAACAATATGAAAAAGTACTTAGACGAGGTATCCAGGTCCTCAGACATTATTGTTGTTTCAAGAGCTTCCGAGGAAGAAGCTGTTGTGATATTGTCAATGAAAGAGTATAATGCGCTCAATGAAACAGGCCATTTGCTTTCTACTTCTGCCAACAGGCAACGGCTTCAGGATTCCATCAATCAGCTAAAGAATGGTAAAACACGAAAACTGAATTTGTAAAAAGTTCGTGTATGCATTTTGAGTTTACAGAAAATGGTTGGGAAGAATTTCAATACTGGATAGAAACAGATCGTGTTATTGTTGAAAAAATCAAAGACCTGTTAAATGAGATAAAAAAAACACCATTTAGCGGCTTGGGCAAACCTGAGCCTCTTAAATACGATTTAAAAGGGTATTGGTCAAGACGAATCACCGGCGAACACAGATTGGTGTATAAAATAGAGGGCAAAAAAGGAGTAGACCAAAAATGTTATATCATTCAATGCCGCTTTCACTACGATTAATAACACCCTTCAAAAACTGGCATCAGGAACAAACCATTGTTTCTGATGCCAGGAAACCTCCCGTCCGTTGCAGTCCACCGAATTACCTATACTTGCCTATCAACACATCACATCATGACAGATATCCTCTTAATTGCCATACTGATATTGCTATTGATCAATATCCTTATTTCCATTTTCAACAAAACCGGCCCGGATAAAAACGAGTTAAAAAACCAGTTGCATAATATCGATGCCGCTATTGCCAGGATGGATCTTTTGACCAGGAACGAGTTTGCCGGCAACCGGGAGGAAATGCAAAGAGGGGCTAAAAGTACCCGGGAAGAACTGAGTCATTCCTTTAGGAACCTGGCCGAAACCTTAACCAAAAGCATTACCGATCTTTCCAATATTCAGAAAGCACAACTGGAAAGTTTTTCTGTGCAACTACAGTTCCTCACCAAAAACAACGAAGACAAAATAGAGAAACTGATTGCTGCGAACGATCAAAAACAGGCAACATTCCAGGAACAGTTTACCGTTTCCGCCAAAGAAAACCGTGCGGAACTAACCAACGCTTTAAAATCTTTTGAAGAAAAATTCACGCAAAATACCACCGCCTTCAACGAACTGCTGCGACAGAAGTTCAACGACCTGTTCATTAAGCAGGATCAGTTGAAAACAGACAACCAAAATACGCTCGACAAAATACGCGACACGGTAGAACGAAAACTGCAAACCCTGCAGGAAGAAAATATCAAAAAGCTGGAGGAAATGCGCAACACCGTTGATGAAAAACTACAGGCAACACTGGAAAAAAGATTCAATGATTCTTTTACCATCATCAGCGACAGGCTGGAGCAGGTGCACAAAGGGTTGGGTGAAATGCAGAGCCTCGCCACCAACGTGGGCGACCTGAAAAAAGTAATGACCAATGTAAAATCGCGCGGTGTAATGGGCGAATACCAACTTGCCAATATCCTGGAAGACCTGCTGACCAATGAACAATATGAAAAAAACGTAAAGACCAAAGCCGGTAGCGGCGCCATTGTGGAGTTCGCCATTAAAATGCCCAACAACAGCAATATCGAAAAAACACTCTGGCTGCCGATTGATTCCAAATTTCCCAAAGAAGATTATGAAGCTCTTGTAGATGCCTACGGCGATGGAGATGGTGAAAAGATAGAAGTGGTGCGCAGGTCGTTTAAAAACGGCATCATCAAAAACGCCAGAGACATCAAAGAAAAATACATTGATCCGCCCAATACCACCGAATACGGAATCATGTTCCTTCCCTTTGAAAGTCTGTACGCCGAAGTATTACGTACAAAGGGTTTATTTGAATTGCTGCAGAAAGAATACAAGATTACTATTACCGGCCCTACCACCCTGAGCGCCTTGCTCAACAGTCTGCAGATGGGTTTCCGAACCCTCGCTATCGAAAAACGAAGCAGTGAAGTGTGGGATCTGCTGGGTGCGGTTAAAGAAGAATTCAACCAATTTGGCACTATTCTGGAAAAAACAAAAAGAAAGCTGGTGGAAGCCACCAACACCATCGACAAAGCGGGTGTGCGTAGCCGTGCGATAGAGCGGCAGCTAAAAAAAGTGCAGGAATCTCCCACCCCTTCCATCATGGATAAAGTGGAACAGGATATTGCCAGCGACAGTAAAGACATAGAGGATGAGTTGGGAGATGTATTGTTTGGGGAGGAGGAGCCGTAAACCATAGCCTTCCGTCATTTCGAAGGAGC
>CAYMKT010000203.1:0-4550 GCA_964391065.1 uncultured Terrimonas sp.
GGCGGATCGCAATGACGTTCAAAAAGCTTTCTATCATTAACATCTCATTAATTCAGCCGCAATATTTACTGAACACAGATTAGCTACTGGTACCTGTACCATTACGTTCATGCCTGCGCCTAATCCTTAAAAAAAATGGCTCAGAATAATTGTGCTGTGCTATCTTTAAAAATTGAATCACCGGCAACCCTTTCATTGTAAGTTTCAAATTAATATTATTAAAGAATGATCAAACGATTAACATGTTTCCTGTGTATGTACGCAATGTTTATACCGCTTAGCCAGGCGCAGGAGCAAAAGGATTTAATGGCTATTTCACTCAACAATCTCGATGCATTCACTAATCCCGGGCCTAACTGGTCGGTAGCATCGGATGTGACTGCTGATTTTGCCAAAGAAGGAAACATGAAAGCTGTTTCAGGAACCGGCGTTTTGGTGAATAACACCGCCAAAAAAGGAAATACAAATCTCGTCAGTAAAGAAAATTTTGGAGACGTTGAATTGGAGCTTGATTTTATGATGGTCAAAGGCTCTAATTCCGGTATTTACCTGCAGGGCAGGTACGAACTACAATTATTCGACAGTTGGACTACCCCGCGTCCTACCTATTCCGACTGCGGCGGCATATACCAGCGTTGGGATGAAAGCCGTGCCGAAGGTCAGCAGGGCTACCAGGGCATAGCGCCGCTGATGAATGTTGCCCGTGCGCCGGGTTTATGGCAGCACCTTCGTATTGTATTCCGTGCTCCCCAATTTAATGGGAAAGGTGAGAAGATCGCCAACGCAAGGTTTGAAGAAGTGTATTTAAACGGCGTTCTCGTGCAGCAGCAAACAGAAGTAACCGGGCCTACCAGGTCGGCCGCTTTTGAAGATGAAAAAAGTACAGGGCCCTTAATGATTCAGGGTGATCACGGTAATGTGGCCTTCCGTAATATGAAGTACCGTTCGCTCGGTTCAGCCAGTGAAACGCCTGATAAGGTTGATTTTGATACGCCCATATTGGTGAGCGCCGAAAACGAACCCTACCTGCTGCGCAGTTTTTTGAGCTTTGGAAAGCAATTGCTTACCCATTGCATCTCTGTGGGCAATCCCAACCAGGTTAATTATTCTTATAACCTGAAACAGGGCGCTTTGTTACAGGTATGGCGCGGGCAATTTGTAAATGCTTCGGATATGTGGTACCAGCGTGGTGAACCCTATCAGCGTTCGGTTCCACTGGGCAGCGTGATCGAACTTTCCAATGCTCCACCCGTTGCGGTTTTGGCAGATGAAAAAACTACAGCCTGGCCCGCTGAACATAGCTTTGATGAAGTGGTGATGGATGGGTATCGCTTAGATGAAAACAAAAACCCCACTTTCAGTTATGCCATCAATGGCGTAAACATTACCGATAAAATTGTGGTGCAGGATCAAACAGGTTTAACGAGAACGCTGATGGTGAGCAACCCGCCGGCGGATTTGTATTGCAGGATTGCCGCGTCGAAAAATATTGAAAAAATAAGCAAAGGCTGGTATGCTGCCGGCGATAAGTCGTACTATATTAAGATAGACGATCAATTGAAACCTGTAATAAGGCAAACCGCTGAAGGGCAGGAACTGCTCATTGCAGCCGGTAAGGCCAACACACCATTAACCTATTCCCTCATTTGGTAATTCTAATTATAATCATGACTACATTATATTCAACATTGTTTCATTGTACAAAGCGATTATTCTTCGGGCTGAGCCTGGCGGCAGCAACCACATTGTCGGCCCAAACGGTTAAAGATACTACCGTTAACGTGCAGAAGGAAGCAGACTTCTATAATATACTAACGGTGCCCATACCCGAAAATATTAAGCTGGAAGTTGGAGGAATGGCTTTTTTGCCTGATGATGCGCTGGCGGTTTGCACCCGTCGCGGTGAAGTATGGATCATTTCCAATCCCTACATGAAGAACGGGCAGGCGCCCACCTATCATCTATTTGCCCAGGGTTTGCACGAGGCGTTGGGACTGAACTATATTAACGGCGACCTGTATGCTACGCAGCGCTCGGAGCTTACCCGTTTGCGCGACCTGAATGGCGATGGCACGGCAGATGAATACAAAACAGTGTACTCCTGGCCGTTAGCAGGTAACTACCACGAGTTTTCGTACGGGCCGGTATTGGATAAAGAAGGCAATATGGCGCTTACGCTTAACCTGGCGTGGGTAGGCGATCACGGCGAAAGTTTATCCAAATGGCATGGCTGGATGATCAAGGTCAGTCCCGATGGTAAAATGACACCCTTTGCCGCCGGGATGCGCTCGCCTGCTGCATTTGCCCTGAACGATAAAGGCGATATGTTTTACGCCGAGAACCAGGGCGATTGGGTAGGCTCGGGCAGCATCACCCATGTGGCGGAAGGCGATTTTGTGGGCAACCCTGCAAGCCTGGTATGGTCTGGCTTACCAGAGTCGAACGTGAAATTAAAAAAAGACGAAATACCCGATACGAACGAACCCAAGTATGATGTGGCTCAAAGAGTGCCGGGATTAAAACCGCCTTCCGTTTGGTTTCCGCATACGATATTGGGCATTTCCACTTCCGGCATTTTGAATTATAGCGCGAACGGCAAAATGGGCCCCTTTGAAGGACAGCTTTTTGTGGGCGACCAGGGCCAGAGCAAAATCATGCGGGTATATCTCGAACAGGTAAAAGGTGTATACCAGGGAATTGTATTTCCGTTCCGGGAAGGTTTTTCTTCGGGCATTCTGCGCATGAACTGGGGTTCGGATGGCAGCATGTTTGTAGGCATGACATCGCGCGGCTGGGGCTCAACCGGCAGGGCGCCTTATGGTTTACAACGGCTGTCGTGGAATGGTAAAACGCCTTTTGAAATGAAAACCGTGCAGGCCAAGCCTGATGGCTTTGAAATTGAATTTACACAGCCGGTGGATGCAGCAACGGCACGCGACGCGGCTTCCTATACCATTGGCAGCTTCACTTACCAGTATCACCATAATTATGGGAGTCCTGTTATTAACCAGGGCAGTTGCCCCATTAAAGCCATAGCGGTATCTCCTGATGGTTTAAAAGTGCGGTTGGTGGTAGATAGTTTGAGGTTGGGTTATATTCATGAAATCAATGCCGAAGGCGTATTGTCGGCCGAACGCAATGCCTTATTGCATCATGTGGGTTATTATACCCTCAATCAATTACCCGACGGTGAAAAACTCGCCATTACTGCCGAAAACAGGGTAGTTACAAAGGAGCCCGAACAGCAGCATGCCATGAACCATGAACCTGCCGCGGCCGCTGTAAAAGCAGTATCCGTTGCCGTTACCGGTAAGCATGTAACCAAACAGCCTGCGGATTGGACAAAAGCAGACCAGACCATTGTGTTGGGCACCTTGCCGGGATTAAAGTTTGACGCGGAAACGATTACTGTAAAAACGGGAGCCAAAATAAAGCTGGTTTTCAATAACGACGACGATATGCTGCACAATATGGTGATCACCAAACCGGGTGCGGCCGACAAAATAGGGGAGGCGGCCACTAAACTGGGGCTCAATGGCGAGAAGCAGGGCTATGTACCCAATAGCGCCGACGTATTATTTCACACCAAATTATTAGGTCCCACCGAAAAAGAAACCATTTATTTCGTTGCGCCCTCAAAGCCCGGCGAATACCAGTACGTGTGCACTTTCCCCGGGCATTATTTAGTGATGCGTGGGGTGTTGAAGGTAACCAGGTAGGACAGGTACTCGTATTTTCATGAACCATTGAAATGTATTCAGGGAGATGGTATTTAGCTTAAACGAGCTTTAATTCTGAAATGGAAAGTTTTGTGTCATGTATTGTCATACTTAAAAGGTTATGGTACTGAAAAATCTTCTGACAAAAAAAGGGAATCCGAAAGCCGGCGAACGCGGTATCATCGCTATCAAAAAAATAAATGTAATGAAATCAACAACACTTTCTAAACTGCTGGTTGCAATAGTCTGCTGTTCTTTTTTTAGCACAATTGGTAGTTGCACTCAAACAGACAGCAATAAACAGGCAAGCACTGTTATGACACAGACGCCTGAACAAAATCTTGAAAAACTTGGCATTGTTCTACCGGGGGCGTCTCAACCAGTTGCCACCTATGTAAACAGTGTAAGAGTGGGCAACCTGTTATTCCTGTCGGGCAAAGGACCCCTGAAGGCCGACAACACGAACATTACCGGCAAGCTTGGAAAAGACCTTAGTATTGAGCAGGGTTACGAAGCCGCCCGGCTTGCAGCCATTGGTCACCTGGCTGTTTTAAAAACTGAATTGGGAGAACTGAAAAGAGTAAAAAGAATCGTGAAAGTGCTGGGCATGGTAAATTGTACAGACGATTTTTATGAGCAACCCAAAGTGATCAATGGCTACAGCGACCTGATGGTGGCAGTTTTCGGTGAAAAAGGCAGGCATGCCCGCAGTGCTGTAGGAATGAATGCTTTACCAACGAACATAGCAGTAGAAGTAGAAGTGATCATTGAAGTCGAAGATTAGATATTTTGAAGCGCTGATGCGGGGTTCGTAGCGCACAATTCAGCAAA
>CAYMKT010000204.1:0-2523 GCA_964391065.1 uncultured Terrimonas sp.
TACAAAGCACTGAGCATCAAATTCCTCCTGATAGCTGATACCTGAAGACTCACACCTGAAACCTCCCCAAAAGAAGAAAGCATCAAGTGTATTTCGGTATGTTGGCTTGCGCCTTCAAACTTACTAACCCGATGCTTTCGTGATGCACTTCCGTCTTTTGAAGGACTTCCGTTCATCGTGTTACCTTCCTGCTGTTCCCAGATTCCGGTAACGATTGTTTAATAAAGATAAGCATACCAATTGCACGTTCACAAGTTTTTCGCTGGTTTACTCTGCACCCGATTTGCACAATTTTATGCACCAAAACTCAACTGGAATAAAGGTTTAAGAACAAGTTATGCACGATAAAATACACATTTGAAGGTCGGATTTTGCCGTCTTTCATTTTCTACGACCTCATATTTTCATATTGTAAGGGAATGCCCAAATCCCAGGTTTTAGACGCCTGGATTACCGACTGCAAGTCATCGATTTTTTTGCCCGTTACCCTTACCAGGTCGTCATTGATGGACGCCTGAACTTTTAAGCCTGCATCTTTAATCAGTTTTACGATCTTTTTGGCATCTTCCTGTTTTAGTCCGTTTCGAACGGTCACTTCTTTTTTCCAGAATTTCCCACTTTGTGAACCTGCTTTCGACAGATCAAAGGCTTCGGGAACTATGCCCTGCTTATGCGCCCGGTTAATCAGCATATCGATTAACTGGCCCATTTTCATATCATCGTCAGTCTCAATATTCAGTTTATATTCTTTTTTATTGAGATCAATCACCACATGAGCATCCTTAAAATCGAAACGATTCGTGATCTCTTTTCTTGTAACGTTTACCGCATTATCCAAAAGTTGTGCGTCAACTTTGCTTACCATATCAAATGAAGGCATAGTTATAATTTTTCGAATACAAATGTAAGGAATCGCATTGTTTGCGCCGGAAAAATAGCCCGCTATCCCCGATAAAAAACTGTCTTTCGGATTTTCTTATACCAATTAAGTTTTATTTTAGCCCAGCTTAAATCTAATGACATGTTTAAAAAAATTCCCTTTTTATTTTTATTCCTTATTTCAGGCTCCAGTTTCAACAACCACCCACCCTCCTGGTATAAAAAGGACAGCAGGGAATATTACGAACTAAAATTCTATCATTTTACCAGTGCCGAACAGGAACGGGTGCTGGATAACTATCTTTCCGAGGCCTATGTTCCCGCCCTTCACAGAACCGGTATTAAAGCGGTTGGTGTTTTTAAGCCACTGGCAAACGATACAGCGGCCGATAAAAGAATTTGCGTGTTGATTCCCGTTTCGTCGGTAGAGCAATTGCTCGCGTTACCAACCCAACTGGAGAAGGATGCCGCCTATACGAACTCGTCCAAACCATATACCGATGCTTCCTATAATCTTTCTCCCTATTCCAGGATGGAATCCATTTTGCTAAGAGCGTTTACCCTGGCTCCCAAAAACACTATACCCCAATTAAAAGCAGACAGAAAAGAAAGAATTTATGAACTGAGGAGTTATGAAAGTGCCACCGAAAAACTGTACTGGAATAAAGTAAAAATGTTTAATGAGGGTGGAGAGATCCCTCTTTTTAAACGCCTCAATTTCAACGCGGTGTTTTACGGAGAGGTAATTGCAGGAAGCCGTATGCCCAACCTGATGTACATGACCAGTTTTGAGAATATGGCCGACAGGGATGCACACTGGCAGACGTTCAGAGAGGACAGTGAATGGAAAATCCTGTCTGCAAACCCGGAATACAAAAACAATGTATCCAAAAACGAAATTACTTTAATGCACGCTACAGCATATTCAGACTTTTAAAAAAGAAGAGATGTATTGCCATCTTATCAAATAAAACCTATCGCTTCCAATTTTCTTCATAAATCTGTATCCATTGCTTAACGGATATTTTTTTCATGAGCTCCCCAATTAGGGCATACGGAATATTTTCAGGCTTTTTAAACCTGATGCAACTTTTACCCATATCCAGTTTCCCAACATTTTTTTTGGGATATTCGGTGGTAAACCACTCCAGTAACCGGGGTACGGCATATATGCCCATATGATAAAGTGCGACAAAATGCTTTTGCGAACCAATATTTACAAACGGAAGCGGCAATTTGGGATCGCAATGGTAACCTGCAGGATATAACTCATGTGGCACAACATATCCAATCATGCCATAGGACATGGTTTCTTTAAACCCATTGGGGATGTTTTTCAACACCGTTGTGCGCAATTGGGCAACAGCTTCCCGGCGGTCGGCAGGCAGTTCATTGATATATGTTTCGGCATTGGATGCTTTGGATCTCATGTTTAAAATTTACATAAAGCTAAAAAATCCTCAGATACCTGCGCGTATACTGTTTGCCGCGTGCTCTTGTGAAAGGGCTATATACATTACCACGGTAAAGAATTACCTTCACTAACGGTTTTGCCTTTGCTGGCATAATATTTTATTAACATCCCGATAAAAGAAGTTATATGCAAAATTGGCTCAGGACCTTGTTAGCCGGTTACGGCGCTTA
>CAYMKT010000204.1:2623-4526 GCA_964391065.1 uncultured Terrimonas sp.
AAAGAAGTTATATGCAAAATTGGCTCAGGACCTTGTTAGCCGGTTACGGCGCTTACAAATGGGGCGGTGGTTGCCTCGGTTTAATTCTTGTTTTTGTGATCATTTATTATCTCCTCGGATATTGTTAACTTTTGTATTAATACCCTGTTTCACTTTTGGGCTGGCTCAAACCAACACCTTAGTTTCCGGATTTTTATGCTCCGAAAAAAGATTTTCTATAGCATTGTTTTTCTATTGATCACGCTTTCAATCGCGCTTGTTACGAGTTGGGTTTATCAGGCTGCACCTGTTGCAAGTGCCTATGGCGCCAAATTAGTATGTTCAGGTTTTTATCTTCAACATCACGATCCACAACAGGTGATCAGCGAAAACCTGGCGAAGTTTCCTTTCACGTGGTTCAATTACACGCTCAACAGGAAAGACAGTTCTGTGTCCGGATCCTTGTGGGGATTTGCCAAACGAAAAGCTATTTACCGCAGTGGGTTCGGCGCCACTTTAGTAAACGATACCAGTGAAGCAGCAATAAGAAATCAAAAACTTACACCGGCCGCCGGGGCTTTGAGAAATACGGATACCATTCCCTGGCCAAATGGCGACCTGCTGCCGGATACCTTACCGACAGGTATTAATCTACCGGTACTGGAAAGAACACTTCAAAAGGCCTTAACGGAATATCGTAACGGAGATCCGGTGCATACCAAGGCATTGGTGGTGGTTTACAACGGACAATTAGTAGCCGAGCAATATGCTGAAGGATACGACAGGCATACGCTTTTGCCTGCCTGGTCGGCCACCAAAAGTATTACTGCCGCTTTAATAGGCATATTGGTAAAACAAGGCAAGCTCAGTGTAAACAACTCCGCTCCTGTAGCCGAATGGAAAGGGACCGACCGGGAGGAAATTACTTTACAGCAATTATTGCAACAAACATCGGGATTAGACTATGAAGAGCATTACAAGAACCCCAGCACCGCCACCACCATGCTGTTTAAAAAAGGAAATGCTGCAGCCTATGCTGCCAGGCTTCCGTTGCTGTACCCACCAGGAACGGTATTTAATTATTCAAGCGGGAACAGCAATATTTTGAGCCGGATAATCCGCAATAGTGCAGGGGAATCCAACTATCATAGTTTCCCCTATCAATCCTTATTGTACAAAATAGGAATGTATTCCAGTGTGTTGGAGCCTGATGCATCGGGCACATATGTTGGATCTTCTTTTTGCTATGCCACCGCCAGGGATTATGCCCGTTTCGGTTTGTTGTACTATAATGAAGGCACTTGGAACGGTGAGCAAATATTGCCTGAAGACTGGGTGCGGGCAACCGTTCAACCATCTATTGCCGATAAACTGCAACGCTATGGTTACCATTTCTGGCTAAACGGATTCAATGATACCAACGCTTCAAAACGATGGTATACTGATGTGCCGCCAGACATGTATTTTGCAGCGGGTTTTGGTGGACAGGTTATATTCATTATTCCCTCCAAAAAACTGGTAGTGGTGCGTTTGGGGCTGGAAAACATGAATGAGAATGATTTTTTAAAGGAAGTGATTGCCGCGATAGAATAAATTAATGATCATTGCATAACAGGCAATTGTCATTCTCAATATGCCGGGTTGTAGTTAATGTTAAAAAATTGAAACGCTGAAAAACGCAACGGAACAACCGGGCTTTTCTGAAAATGAACCTGTAAATTTACGGTTGGCTCAGCTATCCAGGCTCATTAAGGAAAAACTGACATTCCCTTTTTCTCAAATTATTGTTGACTATGTATAAGTTATTTCTCGCCTCATCGTTGGTGATCTTTTCATTTACAACCTTGTCTGCACAGCAGAAGGAGAGCGATATTACCGGAAGTTATTTTTTGGAAGGAGTGCGCGAAACGGCCAGCGGCTTTCA
>CAYMKT010000205.1:0-4494 GCA_964391065.1 uncultured Terrimonas sp.
GGTTGTTTCTTAAGTTTCTCTATTTCAAACGGAACATTGTCCCCGATAAAAGTGGTTTTAGGTTTTTGCCGCCCTTGCATGGTTTTGGAGAGTACCACTTTCTCCACACTATTGTACCACCTGGAATGCTCCTTGTCGTGCTTGCTGGCATTGGGCTGCTCTGCGGCTGTTGGCCAATAGCTGTCCATCATTTCATAGGTTACCCGGCCATACAAAGCGGTATCTGCATCTTCGGTAAATCCAGCAACAAAGTCAAACAGTTCATCGTCCAGCTTAATCCAGTCCATTTCTCCGTTGGCTCCTGCCACATACCCATCGAGCGTGCTATGCACCGATACGATTATTTTTTTCATAACAGTTTCGTTGTCGTGTACTTTTGTTTGGCAAATGTCGATAATCCGTTCCGGAATTTTCAGTCGAAAACCAATATTTCAAAAGGGCAATTGCGAAAATGTTCCTCTTTGCCCGTTCTCCGTTTAAACAAGGTTTGTGTATCTTACCGGTCTCTTACGGTGAAACTATTGCATTTTTCTTTTTTTAAAGCTTTATGATCATTTAGATAAACAAGGAACGTCATTTGCATATTGAAGAGTGCAATGTGGTTCAATCATCGGCATAAAAATCAAAAATTTAATCATCATGAATCAATTGAACAACAAAGTGGCCTATATAACTGGCGGCAGTAAAGGAATAGGCCTTGGTATTGCTAAAACATTGCTGCAGGCTGGCATGAAGGTGGCCATTACCAGCAGAACGCTCAGCGCGGCAAAAGCGGCTGCAATATCATTGAACGGAGATGCTTCAAAAGTGCTGGCGCTGGAGTCGAACGCCGGCTCTATGGCTGATGAAGTGAAGGCTGTGCAATCGGTTATAGATCATTTCGGGCAACTGGATGTATTGGTGGCAAATGCGGGTGTGGGGCATTTTGCGGCCATTGATAGTTTAACAGAACAACAATGGAACGAAACAATTGACACTAATCTTACAGGGGTATTCAACAGTGTTAAAGCAAGCATTGATGCCTTAAAAAAATCAAAGGGATATATCATCACTATTGCCAGTTTGGCCGGCACTAACTTTTTTGAAACTGCCGCGGCATATAACGCCAGTAAATTTGGATTGGTAGGCTTTAGCCAGGCTATTATGCTCGACCTCAGAAAATATGGCATTAAAGTAACTACCATTATGCCAGGTTCGGTAGCCACGCATTTTGCGGGCCACGTACCCGGCGATGCAGATGCCTGGAAGATACAACCCGAAGACATTGGTGAAATGGTAGCATTTCTGCTGCGAATGAACCCGCGTACTTTACCCAGTAAAATAGAAGTCAGACCGGCCATTCCACCAGCTAAATAATAAATAAGTATTAAGTATATTCCTGATGTTGTTGTTTTTCGCAATAGATGCCATATTTGCCACAACCAACTATATTGTATTTCACGCTACACTGATTTGTTTGGGACTACCTTTGTTTTATCGCTTTAAATAAAACGACGGGAAAATATTTTTTTTACATAATTTACCGCATCAATGGCAGCATCAGGCAGTTAAAGAAAAGTTTCCGTAGTTATGCAGATACTATCCCACTTTTGTGTATTTGTGCCGGCATCTCATCGCTGTGATGAAAACCATAAACGTCGTCGAAAGCGTTATTGCTGTATTGCACAATATGCCTTCATGCTTATTGTATTATGCGGTAGCTTTTCGGTTGCTGCACAACAAAAAGATTCCACGAACATGGTGGATGATGCAAGGATAAGAGACTCTCTGGCGCATGCAAAGGATAGCGCCGGGGCAGTTTTCTTTGAAAGCCTAAAAAAAACAGGGGCTGAAGAAGCAAAAAAAAGCATATTAAAATTTGAAACAGATCGTGTAACCGCAAAACAGGAACTATTAATAAACGAAATCGAAAAAACCTCCCGGGTAGCAAGAGATTATCTCAAGAAAGGTATCGATACGGTGAGTTTGAACGAAGAGTTGACGAATATTGACAGATGGTTTGAAATTGCCGGTGATGGCGTTTTTACGAATAAAGGCTCCAAGCAGACGCACAGGAACCTGGTTACAACATCGAAAATATTGGAGGAGTTGCTCAACAGGGTGAGGGTGCGGAAAAGTGAGACAGATATTTTTGAGAACGACCTGGTAGGCTTCAGGTACCGGATAGATTCGCTTTCTGCTGATTCTACCCTGTATAATTTTCCTTCCGACACTGCGGCATTAACCCGCTACCTGGAAAAGTTAGTTGTTGTTTCTTATACTACCGGCCCGGCCGACAGCGCGTTAGCAAAGGTGATACAAATTGCGCACACACTACAGGGAAAAGTGGGGTTGCTTGACTATAAATTAAGCTCCAGTTTAGAATCAATAGAAGTTTACCAAAGGGAACTCTATGAAAGAACATGGAATCGGGAATTTGCCAACCTCCTGGGTCCGGTAGCGTTTACCCGGCCTTTTAAGGAAATCCTTCTTTTTTCCGGGGCGAAGACTACGCTGAGCCTTTTGTTTTATTCCCATAATCATTCGGGAAAGATTTTACTGGTGATGGCTTTGATTTTGATTGCCACCCTGTTCCTGAGGGCTTTGAAGCGCATACTTCGTCAAAAACAACTCTTGCAAAAGGATTTTGCAGGGCAATTGGTATTGCGGTATCCTTTTCTGTCGGCCACAGTGATTGTTTTAAACCTTTTTCAATTTATATTTCCCGACCCGCCTTTTATTTTCAATGCCATTTTCTGGGTACTGTCTGCCATTTTCCTAACCATCATTTTTTATAGTTTTATTTCCAAATACTGGCTGTCTGTCTGGCTGGGCATGCTCGCCTGTTTCTTCCTGGTTTGCGCTGATAATTTAATTCTGCAGGCCTCCAGGATTGAAAGATGGGGCATGTTTTTTCTCGCTATTACCGGTGTATTTTGGGGTTCCTATATCCTGTTTAAAGAAAACCGGAAGGAGTTGCGGGAGAAATTGGTGCTCTATTTTATTGCGCTTGTGGTATTGCTTGAAGTTGCCTCGGTTATCGCTAACATTTACGGCAGATATAACCTGTCTAAAACCCTACTGGTATCCGGCTATTTTAATGTGGTTATTGGGATACTCTTCCTCTGGACTGTAAGATTGATCAATGAAGGACTTGCTCTTTCCTCGAAAGTGTACTCCGGGCAGGATAGAAAACTCTTCTATATCAATTTTGAACGGGTTGGCGATCGAACCCCCACCTTATTTTACATATTACTGATGATTGGCTGGGCTACTTTGTTTGGGCGAAATTTTTATGTATTTAGATGGATTACAGAGCCCTTATCAAATTTTTTATTCTCTGATCGAACGATTGGTAAATACACATTCACCGTTTCTAACCTGTTGGTTTTTTTCCTGATCATGGCCCTAACGGTGATTACTTCAAAAATTGTTTCTTTTTTTGCATCAGACAAGGAATCGGTTGATGCAGCCGGCCTCCAGCAAAGAAAGGCGGGTGCCGGAAGTTGGGTGCTTTTGTTACGGGTTTCGATTGTGTGTGTTGGACTGTTCCTTGCTTTTGCTGCAGCGGGGATACCTATGGACAGGATCACGCTTATATTAGGCGCCCTGGGAGTAGGTATTGGACTGGGGCTACAGACGGTTGTGAACAACCTGGTGAGCGGACTGATCATTGCATTTGAAAAGCCGGTTAACGTGGGAGATGTTGTGGAAATCAACGGTCAGGGCGGTACGATGAAATCAATTGGTTTCCGCAGCAGCATTATTTCTTCATGGGCTGGCGCCGACCTGGTGATTCCCAATGGCGATATCCTGAATGCGCATTTAATAAACTGGACCATGGGCGGCGGCAAAAAAAGGATCGAAATTATTATTGGCGTTGCCTACGGTACTGATCTGCCCAAAACAAAACAACTGCTGCTTGACCTGCTGGGCGAAAACGACCGAATTTTAAAATACCCGGGTCCTTCAGTGTTTTTCCAGGAGTTTAACAGCAGCGCCATCAACATCCAGGTGTTTTTTTGGGTGCGTTATTTGTCTGAAGCATTTTTGGTTAAAAGTGATGTTATCGCCGCTATCGACCAGGCATTTAAACAAAGCGATATTACTATTCCGTTCCCTCAACAGGATGTGCACCTGCATTCATTTGCAGATCAGCTAAAAGATGATTTGAACGATACTGAAAATGCAGCAAACAACATTACAAAACAAGGTAAGGTTGATGAAAGTGGGCCCAATAGCGGTACCGGGTCCGCTAAAAAGTAGGACGAAACGGTTTCCTTTTTCCCCCGCTGTCTTTTCAATCAACATTTTTATTTCCTTGTTTGTGATAGGGCAAAACTATACGGATCGGATATTTTTTATACAGCTTGTATTAAACATGCTAAATCAATTTACATTTGTTTTATGTCCGGAATATTCAGCCAATTTCGTGCGGCGCTGGCTTTAGCAAAAGCCAGCCTGATCGCTATGTTACGCAGCCCCACATCCGTGGTATTCTCCCTTCTTTTCCCG
>CAYMKT010000206.1:0-4457 GCA_964391065.1 uncultured Terrimonas sp.
AAGATCAGCGTATGATCAGCTCGCTTTTTAATACAATATTTTCATAAGGTACTGCGCCCAGGGGCGACTTTGTATTAAGCAGTGTAAATAACAGCTCAGTAGCCCTTACCCCCTGTTCGTATGGAAATTGCTCTACCGAAGCGATAGGCGGAAAATCGAGATAGCTCGCAATGGGCCAGTTCGCATAACTCACCACGCTGATATCTTTATTAATCTTCAGCTTTTTGTTTCTGGCGTATTGTATGGTATCCAACGCCACATAGTCATTGAAAGCCAGAATAGCCGTAGGCGGATTTTTGAGCGACAATAATTTTCCTATAGCTTCTTCCGTACTTTCCTTGGAAAGATCCGAAGTAACAATGAACGCCTCATTTACAGCTATCTTTTTGTTTTTATGCGCTGCATAGTATCCCTGCAATCTTTCATTTTTAATATTTAAGGATAAAGGGCCCTGTATATATGCTACACGCTGATGTCCTTTTTTAAACAGGAATTCCACCGCCTCAATAGTACTATAATACAAACTGCACCACACGGAATGGATGTTGGGCACATCAGGCACCCGGTCAAAAAAAACAACCGGTATATTGAAGTTATCTAATTGTTCAAAATGTTCGATACCTGTAGTTTGTTTTGAAATAGACGCCAACACCCCATCTACCCGGTGTTTACGCATGGTTTCCACAATCTTTTGTTCCCGGTCTAATTCGTCGTGCGACTGACCAATCAGCACATTGTAATTCCCTTTAAAAGCGGCGTCTTCTACTCCACTGATAGCGCTGGAAAAAAACTCTTCCCGCAGGTTGGGAAGAATAAGACCCAGGGTAAACGTTTTGCCCTGCTTAAACTGGATGGCCGTTTGATTAGGCTCATAATGCATCTCCTTTGCCAGCTTTTGCACCTGCGTTTTTGTTCGCAACCCAATACTCGGGTGGTTATGCAACGCCCTGGAAACTGTAGAAACAGAAATATTGAGTTGCTTGGCAATTTCCTTTATAGTCGGTACTTTTTTCTCCATAGCAGTGTCGAAGTTAATAGCATAATTTTCATTAACAAAACAATTCATGCAATCGTTTGATTGATTTCATGATCATTAAATCCATTAGTTTTAGGCAGTTCAAATTAACAGGTATGAAAAGTATTTTGGTTTTGATAGGGTTTGCCGCCATGCAGTCTGTTGCGGCACAGGATAGGAGTTACAGCACTCCCGGAAATTTGCGGTATTCGGAAAAACAGATGCCGTCATCAACAGTTGATGAGGACTGGGCAAAAATGAAACAGCCGGTAATGGTAAGTTTTGCCAGCGACAATATACGCTACGATAAAACACAAGTGCCGGAAAAAACAATTCAGTCGCAATGGAATGCAACTGGTTGGAAAGGTGAAAAAGTGCATACGCAAATTCTCATTTGGTGCAGGCAGCCTTTACAACAAATCACCTGCGCGGTTGGCAAACTGGCAAATTCAAAAGGACAGGCTATTTCACCAGCGAATATTACAACAGGTTTCGTGCGTTATGTAATAACGGATGAGTTTGCAGGTGGTTGTGGTTATCGTAAACCCGCAGATTTCGATTCATCGCTTGTTGCAGATGCTATAGATATTACGCCAGTCATTTCGGTTGAACCGAACACCGTTCAACCCGTTTGGTTAAGTATACAAATTCCCCACGATGCTGCGCCCGGATTGTACACCGGCAGTATTACCGTGACAGCCGGCAAATCCTACACATTACAATACAGTATTAATGTAATCGATCGCGCACTTCCGCCACCGGCAAACTGGACATTTGACCTCGATCTCTGGCAGCATCCGGCCGCTATTGCAAGAGTGCACAATGTGCCACTATGGAGCGATGCGCATTTTACATTAATGAAGTCCTACTATACACTACTGGCGAGTGCCGGACAAAAAAACATCACTGCAAGTATCATGGATGAACCCTGGGGACATCAAACCTATGATGATTTTCCAGGACTGGTAAAATGGACTAAAAAGAAAGATGGATCATGGACTTATGACTACAGCCTTTTTGATAAATATGTTGCATTTGTAATGAGTTGCGGTATCAACAAACGTATTAATTGCTATACCATGGTTCCCTGGGCCTTGTCTTTCAGGTATTTTGACGAAAGCTTTGGTAAAGACAGCACCCTGAAAGCCGAAATAGGTTCCCCGGAATATACAGCGCACTGGACCCCTATGCTGAAAGATTTTACGCAGCATTTAAAAAACAAAGGTTGGTTTGATATAACCAGCATCGCCATGGATGAACGCCCGGTGAAGGATATGCAGGTGGTGATTGCACTGCTAAAAAGCGTTGACACCGCCTGGAAAATTTCACTCGCAGGAAGTTATCATCCCGAAATAGAAAAGGATGTTTTCGATTATTGTCTTGCATCCAATCTCCAGTTTGATGATGATGTATTAAAAGAACGTAAAGCACAGGGCAAGCCCAGCACCTATTACACCTGTTGTACAGAAAATTATCCCAATGGCTTTACCTTTTCTCCCCCGGCCGAAAATGTTTGGCTGAGCTGGTATGCCGCTGCCAAAGGCTTTACAGGCTATTTGCGTTGGGCCTACAACAGTTGGGTAGCCAATCCTTTGCAAGACTCCCGTTTTCGCGCCTGGCCGGCGGGCGACACCTACCAGGTATACCCTGGCCCGCGCACATCTATACGTTTCGAAAAAATCATTGAAGGCGTACAGGATTTTGAAAAAATCAAACTGCTGCAAAAAGAATTTACATCAAAGGGAGACACCCGGTCGCTGCAAAAACTGAATAGCGTTTTACAGGAGTTTGAAATAGCAAAGCTAAAAACAATGCCCGCAGGCGACATGGTACAGCAGGCCAAAAAAACTTTAAACACACTGTAACTGAGAAGACACCCCGCGCTAACAAAAACCGGCAAAACGCCCGGTTAAAAAGGAATTAGAACTACCTTTCATCTGTATTTAATTTTCATTTTTTAACCGATTAGAAAAGCTTATGCGTCGTTTATCCATACTTCCTTTGGTTTTGGTGGCATTGCTTTATAATAACACCGCCTTTACCCAAACCAATGCATCTTATTATGACGAACCTTATCGTCCGCAATTTCACTTCACAGCAGAAAAAAACTGGCTGAACGATCCAAACGGATTGGTATACTACAAAGGAGAATACCATCTTTTTTATCAATACAATCCCTATGGCAGAAACTGGGGTAATATGCACTGGGGGCACGCTACCAGCGATGATATGCTGCATTGGAAACACAAACCCATAGCCATCTACCCCCTTAAAGGCACGCCCGATCATTATGAATGTCCTGCATTTTCGGGCAGCGCGGTAGTAGATTGGAACAATACTTCGGGGCTACAGAAAGGTGATGAAAAAACAATGGTAGCCATATATACTGCGATGCGGTGCGGACAAAGGATTGTATACAGCAACGACAAAGGGAAAACCTGGCAGGCA
Organism: uncultured Terrimonas sp.; assembly: GCA_964391065.1. GTDB lineage: Bacteria > Bacteroidota > Bacteroidia > Chitinophagales > Chitinophagaceae > Agriterribacter. Next base: position 3,464 of record CAYMKT010000206.1, read on the forward strand.
TATCCCGATCCGGTGATACCGGTAATGGAAAACGCAACCATGGATGAACGCGACCCTAAAGTTTTCTGGCACGAACCCACCAAAAAATGGGTGATGGTATTGTACATTGGTCCCGATAAGAATGACAAAGAAAGAGGAATCGCTATTTACAATTCAAATAATTTGTTGCAGTGGGAGCAAAAAAGTTTTATCAAAGGCATGTATGAATGCCCCGACCTCTTTGAGCTGGCCGTTGATGGCAACGCCGCAGAAAAAAAATGGGTGCTGCATGCCGCCGACGGAGGCTACCTGCTGGGGAATTTCGATGGCAGCACCTTTACGCCCGAAACAGGGAAAATCAAAATGGATCTCGGCAACAATTTTTATGCCGCTCAATCGTACAGCGATATTCCAAGAGAAGACGGAAGACGCATACAGGTGGGGTGGATGACCGGTGGTGTTTATCCCGATGCGCCTTTCAACCAGCAAATGGCTTTTCCCTGCGAGCTCAGCCTAAAAAAATTCCCGGAGGGAATACGGGTATGCCGGAACCCGGTAACGGAAATTAAAAACATCTACGGGGAGCGCTTTACCCTGACCAATAAAACCGTCCAACCCGGCTCGAATATATTGGCTGCCTTAAAAGGCGATGCCCTGGATATACATGCTGTTATTGAAACCGGGAAGGCTGAAGAATTTGGTTTTGTGGTGCGCAAAGGGAACTACGAAACAAGCGGTACTCCTATCCGTTATGATGCCCAAAATCTAAAACTTATCGTACTGGGCAAATCCGTTGATCTTGAACCGGTAAACGGAAAGATAGAACTGCGTATTTTAGTGGACCGTGCTTCTATTGAAGTATTTGCCAATGGCGGTAAAATATCGATGTCAAGTTGCTTCATACCGGTGTATACGTTTAATGACATGGAATTTTATTGCAAAGGCGGTGAAGTGAAAGTAGAAAATATGGATATCTATAAACTGAAATCTGCATGGCAAAAATAAAAGACAGATG
>CAYMKT010000207.1:0-4419 GCA_964391065.1 uncultured Terrimonas sp.
TATTTTCAAGCGTAATGCTGCCGCCGGCTGCACAGGTTAGTTCAACGAATCCATGCGCCTCATTACCCGCGGTTACTCCTTTTGCAGAAACGGTGCTCCATTTTTCAAAGGGCAACTTTACTATTGTTTTGCCGCCTTTTTCCGATACTATTTTTAGTGCAACGATCCTGCCGTTTTCTTTTTTGGCATCCACTAAAAAAGCGCCTTCTGCTCTTAATTGTTCAAAAGAGACATCCTTCCAGCTTTCGGGAACTGCGGGCATTATTTCTATAAATCCGGCGTAGCTCTGCAACAGCATTTCCTGCAAACCCGCAGCAAAGGCAAAATTGCCTTCGAGTGTAAATGGGCGGTAAGTAAATTTGGAATAGCCCGATTTTGTTTGATCGCCATTCACGTGAAAACTGTTGGGAAGGCAAAATGCTTTTGCAAAAATGCCGAGGTCTTTCGCTGCGCCTTCACCGTCTTTCGCCCTTGCTTTTATATTGGCTAACCACGAATAGGAATAGCCGCACCAGTAATCCGGCCCCGTTTTCTCAAGCAATGCAATACTGTTTTTGATCATGGACTGCGATTTCTCACCATCCTCCCATTTAATCAAACCCAAAGGATGAATCGCCATCAGGTGCGAAAAGTGCCGGTGCGATTGATTGTAGGGCAGGGTAGGAGCGAACATGAATTCGTTATTGGCGCTAATAGCAAAATCTCCGAATTCGGACAATATGTTTTTCCAGTGGTTTTGTTCTGCAGGTAAGTTTAACTCTCCCGCCAATTCGGCGGCGGCCGTAAATACAAACTTCATCAACGCGAGATCGTAGTTGGTGTTTTGGTGAAACCAGGCCTTGATGCTGTTGTCGTTTATTTCAGGACTGGAACTGATGGGTAATTTTCTACGGCCGTCTGCGTCTTTAACAGTGATGTTTTCAATAAACGTGCATACTTGCTTAACCCAGGGGTATGCGCGGTTTTCCAGGAAATCCCTGTCCATGCTGTACCGCCATTGCAGGTAATAATGTTGTGCCAGCCAGGCCGATACGGTTGGCGAAAGCGAATATTGTATCCAGCCGCCCATTTCCGTGCCATCGAGCGTGGTTACCCCCGGCACTGCCAATCCTTCCTTTTCAAAGTACAACTTCGTGTAGCGTTCATAGTTAGCCTTGTTTTCATCCAGATGATCAAGATAACCCAATGCTTCTTCAAGATGGTTGCCGCTATAGCCGGGCCAATAACTGAGTTGTGTATTGAGGTCGTGGTGATAATCGCCTTTCCATGGTGGTATTCTGCCATTGTCGGCTGTCCATACCGCCTGCAGTGAAATGGGCGGAGCGCCTTTTCGTGCTGCCGCGCCAAATTTATATTGCTCGAGATACCATTGCTTTTCAATTACAGGATCGGGCACATGGATGGCGGATTTGTTCCAGAATGTGTTCCACCATGCAATATGAGTTTTGAAATGTTTTGTATAGCCATCGCGGGCTGCCGTTTGAACGACCATCGATGATAGTGCATTTATTTTTTTGCCGGGATATTGAGATGAAATACTCCAGGCGCCTTCAATGGTTGTTTCGTTTATTTTTTTCCATTGAACCGTTATTTCATAAGTAAATCCACCCCAGCCCTCCTGTTGGTAGGAGATGCGGTTACCTGTTTTTTTAACTGTACCCTGTTTGTAGCCCAGCCTTGTTAAATCATCACCCACAACAGCATTTACTTCTCCGCCGGCAGATGGTCCCTGGTATCGTGGCGCAATGAGTTCGGGCGTAATATTTCCTTTAGTGTTTTCAAACCTGAACCAGCCCACTGGTTCTGTGGCATGTACAAAAGTTTGTAACGTTAAGCCACTATCCCACTGCACTTCACATGTGGCCGATTGCAGCGAGAGGTGAACAGATTTCACCTTTCCGGCCGGCAGGATAAACTCCAGGGCCCCGGCAGGAATTTTGGAAGGTGCAGGTTCTTTATCATAGGGACCGTCAAAATACTGCTGTACAATTTCATAATCATTTTTCTTTACCTGCTCCTGCACCCACGCATAGCTGAACTCTTTTCTGTGTAATCCTTTCATGGGGCGCATGTCCCAAATATCAGCCCTGTCGAGTGAAAACCGCAGGTGTTCTCCTTTCTGCCAAATCAGGGCGCCGATTGTACCATTACCTAAAGGGATGCCTTCATCCCATGAGGAGGCCAGGTGACTGAAATGAAGATCATGTGCTGTTTTTGGCTGTGAGCGTACACATAGGAGGCAAAGCATAGCCGCCAGTAAAGAAATGAGTTTTGCCATCTTTGTAATCGATTCTAATCTGAAAATTTTGATTCGCGTTGTGAATAGGATGCTGAAGTTATTTCTTTTTATTTTTTGCGTTGCGCTAATGATGGTTACTTTCTCTATTTACTTTCCTTTATTTCTATGATGCTGTATACCTTCAGTTCCGGAATGCTGATAGTGGCCGTTTTGTTCTTTTGGTATTGAAACGAAAGCCTGGTATTGCCAGGTTGCAGCCGGACATCAGCGGGCGCTTTGTCCAGCTTCACCTCTACCGCAATATTCTTTACTGGTTCCATCTCGTCGTACACCATTACATTCGGGTTGTTATGTGGACCGTTAGTATTGATCAGGTGAATATACAATGCGTTATTTTTTCTGCTCACTGCCTGGTGCACTTTTTTTGACCCGCTTACCGTTGAAAGAAAGGAGGGAACAAGCGAATGAATAACCGACTGCAATAACGAAAGGGAGAGCGGGTTTTGGTTATTGTTGTAAAAGCTCCCTATATTCAGGTATATGCCCGCTATTTTTCCCTTACCATACGAAATGGATGAGGCAAGATGATTTTCAGTTGCAAAGCGCCAGTCGTCTGCCTGGAGTTGCGCACCGAATATAGCTGCACCTCCGGTGAATTTTACAGGCTGAAAATCAGTTTGCATCTTAACAATGCGGTCTTCAAAACCAGCAAAAATGACCGTATTTTTTTGCATAGGAGACGAAATGGTTATACCGAGTTCATTGGTATAGTCCAGTACAGCTTCCGCGCCTATGATTAAAAGGTTACCGCCCTGTTTTACATAATCCAATACCTGCTCGCGGATAGCCGGATCAATATGTGTCCACTCCGGGATGATGAGCAATGGATATTTATTCAGTCGTTCTTTTAACTGGTGATCCATTAGTATTTCAACAGGGAATTGGTTATCTAACAACATATTTAATACACCCTTCATTGCTTCCTGCCCGTGAGCATTGTACAAACCATCGTTTGGAATCCTTTTCCATGCGTAAGTCGAATATAAAATGCCGATTTGCGGAACAATCTCTCCATTGAATGTAAAGACTTTTCTTTCCCTGCAAAATGCTACGATCTCCTGCATCTTGCGAAACTGGTAAGGTTCGGGTGTGCCATCCCGGTTTTGCTGCCAGTAGGTTTGAAATCCGCCACCCATTGCCAGTACTTCAGCGGCTTCCTGCTGTAACTGTAGTACCGATTTTGTAGCCTTGGCATTGTTTTTCCACGCAAAAGACCACGACATCAGTTCCCATGGTTTGCCCTGCAGCGCAAGGCAGCGGCTTTCAAAAGCGGAACTGTAAATGCTGTTGCTGCCCGCTACATCTCCGGAAAGATAGTCTACCGGCACATCCACCGGCTCCGGCATCATGGACGAGAACGACCAGTTGCTGGTGACTTTAAAGTGGGGTGCAGCACTATGCACCGCATCGGCATAAAGCGTAATGTATTCCCTGAATTTTTTCCGGTGAAATTCCATCCACTCAAAATAGTATGGGTCATCTTTTTTTTCAGGAATGGTACTTATGCCCGTTTCTTTTGTAAATGCGGCTTTAGCGGCAGGGGAATAGTCGGGAGAAAGCATCCAGCAATCTCCATCTACCCATACACCATCAAGGTGATAGGAGGTTGCCAGTTCCTTCAGTTGCGGGATCAATAATTCCGTTTTATAGTCACTGAACAGCGAAGTTGCGTTGCCGTTAGGTTTGCCATCGGCATTGTTTCTTGCCCATTCGGGATGGGTGTTCAGTGCCTGGTTATCCCAGATGCCCGAATAATGAACATACAGGGGTACCCCGTGCTTTTGCGTTACCTCACGCCATATTTTCATAATGTCTTTTTCGAAAGCGGGGGCCGGGTTCCCGACTTTCGTTGGGTAGCTTGATATGCCCGGGTGTCCCTTGCAATCTACCTGTATGAAGTCTGGCTTCACCATGCTCAGTAGAGAATCAATCATTTCGGGGTTGAATGTTTTACCGATGCCTGAATCGGTCAGCCCGGCATGAAAATCAAAATGTAACCCGGCAAACCTTTCTTTACCGGTTTGTTGCTGTGCCTGTGCGGATGCCCAAAATAAAAAACAAGACAGGAAGAGCACGATTTTCTGGTAAACGTTGTTCATTGCGATGATTTAGCAGTTTTA
>CAYMKT010000208.1:0-4399 GCA_964391065.1 uncultured Terrimonas sp.
GCAAATTCATTGGCCGTGGCGGCAAGCGCCCGGTAGGAGCCTTCTCTCAACGCTGCTTTGGACGGACGGTAGGCTGTTTGCTGATTACTCACTTTATAGGGTGTACCAAGCCCGGCGCCGCCGGAATTGTAGTTGGTAAATTTCCAGGCAGTAATGCTGCCATCTTTTTTTACCCCGGCGCTTATTTCAATTACACCGCCCGGCCTAAAGTAGGCCCATGTAAATTCTTCTTCTCTCGACCAGATCAGCTTCACGGGTTGCTTTGCTTCCAGCGCTAACCGCGCCGCTTCTACGGCAGCCTCGCCGCTGTGCTTTCCCCCATAGCCCGAACCGGTATCGGGCATGATCACCCGCACTTTCTCCTTATTCAGTTTAAAAGCGTCGGATAGTTCCTGCTGAACGCCAAACGGACGTTGTGTTCCCGCCCACACCGTAAGTTTTCCGTTTACCCATTGTGCCACGGCCGATCTTGGCTCAAGCGGCACGTGCGCTATATAACTGATACGATAGGTTTGGGAATGTTTGAAGTCGGCTTCGTTTAATCCCGCTTCCGCATCGCCTGTTGTGCCGCCCGAATTTCTGCCGCCGCGTGCATCCGATGCGTTCTGAACAAAATGATCAAATATGTTTTCGGCGGAGGGCTGCCCCGTGTTTTCCTCCCATTTGGCATCAATGGCCAGCAAAGCCTTTCGGGCCGTGGGTACATCCGGCGCCGCTACGCCAATAAAGTCTCCATCTTTTACCACCACTACCCCGGCCATTTTTTTTGCTTTGGTAAGATCGGCTTCAAGCAATTTTGCCCCATACGATGGCGCCCGTAACACTTTACCATACAGCATACCCGGCAATTTCAAGTCGGATACATAAGCATGCTTGCCGGTAATAAAACTGCGTTCATTCACCTTGGGTACCGATTTTCCGGCCACCTTCCAATCCTTTGCTTCCATCACTTTTACATTGTCCGATACAGGCATCGTCAACTGCTGACCTTTGGTGAGCGCTCCGTACCCGATCTTTTTATTGCCGGCTTTATTCAGCACCATGCCGTTTTCGGCTTTTAAATCCGCGGCAGTGCTGTTCCATTTCTTTGCCGCCATTGTTATCAATGCTTCCCTTGCGGTGGCAGCGGCCTTACGCAACTGCGGGGCCATTCGCGGGGTAGTCAGACTTCCATAAGTGCCGGCGTCGTAGGGCACCAGATCGGTATCGCCCATGATCATGGTTACGGCCGATACGGGTACCATCAGTTCTTCCGCCACAACCTGCGATAATGAAGTGCGGATGTTTTGTCCCACTTCAACCTTGCCGGTATATACGGTGATCTTTCCATCTTCGCCGATTTGAATCCACGCATTAACACTGCCGGGATCCGCCGATGAAAGGGATGATGATGCATCGCCTGCAAATGACAACAGGTTGGGTAATACCAGAAAAACAACCAGGCTTCCGCCAGCCATTTTAAGAAATTTCCGGCGGTCGAGTTCAAAATGAAAACGCTGTTGGGTGGGCAGTTCATCTGTTGCCGGCTCAAATGGATGTGGTATAAGATCGCGATTGTTCATTGGGCGTGGTTTATGATGTGGAAGCCAGTTGAATGGCTTTTACAATATAGGGATAGGTTCCGCAACGGCAGATATTGCCGTTCATCGCTTTTACAATCGCAGCTTCGGAAGGAGCAGGATTGTTTTTCAGCAGCGCAACGGCCGACATAATCATGCCCGGTGCACAATAGGAGCACTGGAAAGCGTCTGTTTCGAGAAAAGCTTTCTGCACCGCATGGAGTTCCCCGTTTTTTTCAAGGCCTTCAATCGTTGTTATCTCTTTACCAATCGCAGCGCTTACAGGTGTAATACAGGAATGGGAAGGGCTGTTGTTGACCAGCACAGTACAGGCGCCGCAAACTCCTTCGCCGCAGCCATATTTGCTGCCGGTTAAACCGATGAAGTCGCGCAGCACGGTCAACAGCTCAACATCGGGGTCCACCGTTACTTCGTGCTTTTCACCATTAATGCTTAAAATCATGATCAGGATTTTTGCTGTACGGTGAATTTACAAAAAATGAAACTAATCGTTCCGGGGGTGCATTTATCCGCGGTAATTCCCTCAACGTAATAGTATGTCCTCGTGTTGATGATTACCCTTGGTAAAAGACTGAAATATGGAACTGCCGGTTATGCTTTGATTTTAATAACGCCTGTCCGGTACAGGTCTATTGATTGTTGCAGAATAATTTTAATCGTCTTTATGGGTAAATCTTTATTCGGGTCAACCCTGAAGATTTTCATCCTGGAGCGTTTGCCTGCTTCTAATTGAGGATGAACCAAATGCTTCCCTTCTACCATGAGGATATAGGGCTCATCTGTTTTTTGATCAGTCCATAAATAGCAGAACATCTTTTTCTTATAACAAAAACAGGGCATTCCCCACTTTCGCGTTTCAGTAATATGGGAGTCCTGTTCAAGAATAATACTTCTTAAGGCTAACAAGCAACTCTTATTAGGTTCATTTTTGTTCAAATAATAGGTATCCGTTTCACGGATCATAATTTTCAAATTGTATTAGCATTAGTCGTTTAACGTCACGCTTTCAGCATCATAGAAAATAATAATCGTTTTCAAGATTGTTGTAAAACAATATGGCGAAGAAGAGCGGTTGTTGGTTTTATTGACCTGCGTTAGGCCTGGTTATTTTTATGGTATACGGTATATCTTTTTTGATCGTTACCTGCAGCCCTTTCTTTAAGTCTTCGCCTTTGATTTCTGAAGAGCTGCTGTCCCTGCTTAGCAGGTAATTTTCATTGTCCTTAATAGTAAACCATTCAGGAAATTGATTGATTCTGGGATAGTCGAGCGGGAGATGAAAGATATCCTTATGTCTTTCGGTACCCGGTAGCACAGTGCCTTCCCAATCGTCATTGCTTTTGATCGAGATATAGAGTGTTCCGTCTTTTTCTACACTTCCAACCATAACATCTCTTCTCCATGGCTGGATGGTAACGCCATTTGTTTTCCAAAGACAATACATGATGGTAGTGCGGGCGAAATTACCATCGCCATGCCAGCCTTCAATGATTCCGCTGTTTTTCCATTGCTGTGCATTGGGGCGATACGCAGAATCCTGCAACGACCACATTACTTTTATTTCACTGTCCAGCCAGTCTTTTAACGCCGGGATTCGTTCGCGGTTATACAGGTTTATTCCGCTTTCAATAGCATCAGCATATCCATCGGAGCTGTTGTTTTCCCAGTTGAAGTCCCGGTATTTTTGATGAAGGATCTGCAACGGTTTTTGCACGGCCTCCAGGTATTCTTTTTGGTTGTCAACCAGGTAAAGGGTGTAATACGCGTTGTACAGGTATCCCCAGCCATCCACAATATTGCTGTCCACAATCTGCCCGGTAGCCATATTCACTTCGTTGTAAAACATGCCATCTTCATTTCTCCCGGTTTCTAAAATTCTGTCCAGTATTTGATGAATGCTTTTCTCATAGGCGGCTTTTTTGTTTTTATTGGCATAGTTAACCGTTGCATATATTTCGCTAAGTCCGCCTATTATTTCGCAGCCGTGATCCCTTAGTCTGAATCGTTTGTTTTCAAGAATTTTACCGGGATTATCTAATAAATAATAGTCAGCAATTTTAATGGCCCAGTTCAAATACTTTTCATCTTTTGTCATCCAGTAAACGCGGGATAGCGTTTGAAGCATTTCGCCGTTGATCTCGGTATCAACAGAAGGTCCCATGGACTTACCTTCGAAATTTTCAGCTACTACGAGGTATTTGGATAAATCATCCAGCATGGCTATCATCCGTTCGCTCCATGGCGTTTGCCCGATATATTCGGTTAAAGGAATTAAGCCGTCTTTGATGTATTCCGAAGTGCCGAAAATGATTTGGGCAGTGTCCACTTCGTCTTTCAGGAAATTTTGTTTTGTAAAGGAATAGTTATCAGGTAATGCCCCCAGGCGGGACGTTATTTTTTTCTCCGTATTCAGTATAGCTAACATTTGCCCGTCGTACATTTTTTTATCTAATAAATAGGATGTAAGTACCATGAACGGATAGTTGTCGGCCGCGGAGTTATGGGTGCTCCAGGTATTTCTGCCGGCTGATAAATTTTCAGGAATTAAACCGGTCGCCGAATCACTATAGTTCAGCCAGTCATGCACAAACCGTACACACCTGTTATAACCCTCATTTGCCAGTATTCCATTGTTTAAAGCTTCATCGAACCAGGCTTGATCCTGTTTGCTGTTTCCGGAGCAGGCAACAGTACCCAGGATAAGTACCGTTATTGCAATCGTTTTAAAATTCATGGTGATGAGTTGTTATGGATAAAAACTAAAAGCAACCAAACATCGGCTGGGTTTACGATGGGCTGTTGGTGGCATAGCCGAATAT
>CAYMKT010000209.1:0-4357 GCA_964391065.1 uncultured Terrimonas sp.
TTGGAAAATACTGATCAATATTTTTGAAGCCGGTTATTCCATCAATTTGTATAACTGATCGAGGTTAGGCGATAAGATAATTTCGGTTCTGCGGTTAAGCGCCCGGCCTTCGGCAGTGGCGTTGGTATCACGCGGATCAAAATAACTATGCCCGGCGGCAATTACTCTTGCCGGATCCACCTCGTAGCCATTCGTTAAAATACGTACAATGGATACGGCACGCGCAGCGCTTAACGCCCAGTTGTCTTCAAAACTGCGGCGGATAGGAATGCTGTCGGTATGACCCTCCACTACAATCTGAATTTTGGGATCGGTATTCAGCACCTGCGCTATTTTGCCCAGCGCTTCCTGTCCTTCTTTTCCCACTACTGCGCTGCCCGATTTAAATAGCAGCTTTTCCTGCAACGACACATACACTTTACCATTTTTTATGTACACATCAAGGTCTTCAGCCTTGTATTGACCCAGCGCATTATTGATGGAGCCCAGCAGGTTTTCTACCACGCTGCGTTGCTGATCAATGAGCTTTTGCAATGCTTCGAGCCGCTTTTGCTGTTCTTCTATAGTGAGCGATTTGCTGCTGAGCTGTTCTTTTGTGCTGGTCAGCAATTTTTGCGCATCACTCAGTTCCTGTTCCCTCGCCGTTTTAGCGGAGCTGATATCGTTGAGTTGTTTGGTTAAATCGTCGTTTTTTTGCCCGCTTACCCTAAGGTCATTCCGCAGGGCTGAGAGTTCGTTTTCAAAACGCAGGCTATCCTGTTGTAATGCGTGGATGGCATTGGTAGCTTCTGTGAATTTTTTCTTGGAGACGCAGGACGTAAAGGCGCCGGACAGGAGTACGGTTGCAATGGATAAATGGATTAATTTCATAATCAATTGATTTTTGCTACTGCAGGTATGCAGGTTTTTCGTTGAATATTTTTGATTTCGTTCAAAAATAATGAACTATTGTTTGATCCGATGCAGGATCATCATGAATTTAAAAGAACGGCCATTCATTTTATCATTCCGTAAACTTTAGAATGTGTTTCGCGGCATTTGCTGTTGTGGTTGCCATAGGAGTATACAAAAAAACTTCCCCGGTTAGTAAGGAAGTTTTTTGTACAGGTGAAAATACGCGTAAAAAATTTTACCAACTGCTGAAGCGTACGCCCACTGCATAAGGGTGTTGGTTAACCCCGTATTGGTGCAGGGGATTAATGGCATAGGAGCCATACAGCCGAACAGGTCCCAGGCCCAGTTCCGCCACGTAGGCGAACTTCCAGGTTTCCAGGTTAAAATCGCCCGAATACCGCTGTTTCCCATACATCTCGCTTTTTTGTTTGTTGCGGGCGCCATATAAATAGCTCACGCTTGCGCCCATGCTGATGTTGATCCCACCATTGCGCTGCTGCGGATTGGGATTAATATTAATCATTAAAGGAACCGTTACATAGTCGAACGCGAGCTTGTTTCGTTCAAAGTCAATTCCCTGCCTTTCCACATACGGGTTAGGCCCTTCGATATAGCGGATATCGGATTTGTAGAATAGCTTATACAATTCTATACCGGCTCCATACTTAAGATTGATGATTTTTTTATAGAGACTCATGCGCTGCATGAAGAGCCATATGTTGAAATTGAAGGAGCTTGATCGCACCGAAAAATCACCTTTGTTAGCCGGATCGGCCGGCGTGGTACCGTGTACGAAATTTTGCGCCTCCGCGGTATTGTAATCCGTTTTATCGTTGTGACCGGCAAAGCCAAGATCCAGTACGATCCAGTTGGTAGATATATTATCTTTCCAGTAGCTCCGGTGTCCGCTCCATTCTTTGTGGTGACTGATTTCTTTATTATCCTCTTTGCCATTCTTGATAATAATGATAGAGCCTACCCTTAAGGTATCGTTAGCGGAGGTTTCCGGCCGGGTAGTATCGTTTTGCGCCATTCCGGTAAGGCATAGCAATATCCCTCCCACTATCAGCAGATTCACTTTTTTCATGGTTCCTGATTTTAATTGATTGTATTATTTCCTGGTAATTTCAAAACTGGCAATCCGCACTACGGATTGTTTATCGTTTATATCTAAATCGGGGTTAGTAACATGATCAACAAAGCGGGATGCTTTTCTTAATAAACCCCGGAATTTTGTTTTGGATTTTCTTTCCGCATTATCCGTATCAAGGTATGCAACACCCTCGTCGTTCCGGCTTACTGCTTCGTAGGGCATGACATCATTTTCACTGTTAAATGCAGTCTGGTCCAATATCACCGGCTGTACAAGTTCCGCAACCGGTATGGTATGCTGTATTTTTCTTTCCGGCTGAATCGTAACCGGTGCGTCTTTCATTGCCAGGGTGCGGAGAGCTGCGGGTGCAGGCTCATCAGCCCGGGTTATTTTTCTGCTTTCAACATACGTGATTTGGTTGTCTTCCAAATTCTTTTCAACCGGCGAACTATTTTTGGTTACCACTGCTTTGTTAAGCGCAATTGCCCGATCAGTATTTGACTCCTCTTTTGTTACTGCCGCTAACCCTGCATTGAAGTCCTTTTCGGACACCGGGGCCGCTTGTTGCTGAGTGTTTTTATTTTCTGCGCCGACAGGCTGTTGCGGATCCCTGTTTTCCTGCGCTACTCCCTGTTGATCTTCTACTTTTACAGAACCCATTTTACCGGCATTCATCCATATCCAACTGCCGATGGCAATAATAGAAGCTGCCGCCACCATGCGTTGCCACGGCATTACCCGCATACGCACTACCGGTTTTTGAGTACGGTATAAAGCCGCCTTGTTTTCAAAAACAATGTCTTCCGCAGGCAAAAGTTTTACACGTTGCAAAAGCGCCAGGTTGGATCGCATGTGCGGGTGTTGCTGCATGAAATCATCTACCGCCTTTATTTCCGCATCATTTAATTCTCCATCCACATATTGCACCATCCATTCTTCGTAGTTGTTGATGTTAATAACAGACGGAATGGGGGCTGTTCTATATAAAATGTTCTTATCTGAAAAGGACACCGGTTCGTCTATCGGTAAGCGGGTTTGCAGCAGGCCCTGTAGTTCTGCTTTAAGATCGGCATGCAGGGCAACAAAGTCATCCACGGCTTTCCGTTCTTCCGCGTTCAACTCGTTATCTGCATACAGCAGAAAAAAAGTTTCATAATTATGCCTGTTCATTTCCATGTTTCATTTTTTAATCTCCCCACAACACAGTATTACACTGCCGGATTCAGATCACGTTCTCCATTTTACCTAAAAACGCTTTCAACTGCAACCTCGCCCGGTGCAGGTATACTTTTACCTGGCTTTCGCTTAACCCGGTTATGGCGCCGATCTCTTCATACGAATATCCCTCATAATCCTTGAGCATCACCAGCGAACGTTGGGTTTCATTCAGTCGCGCCAATGCCTGTTCCAATATTTTCCTAAGACTTTGCCGGGGTTCATCAATACCCGCTTCTTCCCTGAATTCATCTTTTAAACTTACGCGCTTTCCTTTGCGGATATGATCAATCATTTGATGGTAGGCAACGGTAAACAGGTAGGATTTACTTTTTTCATATACTACCTCTTCCCGGTTGCGCCATAATTTTTCAAACGCAGATTGTACCACATCCCGCGCATCTTCTTCGTGCCTGAGATTTTTCAGTATAAATCTGTACACATTATCGGCGTAGCAGTCAACACATTCATTATACTCTTTTTCGGTCATACAGTCGGTTAAATCCCATAAAATTAATCGATAATGTGTGATTTCATAAGTGATACGGTTAAGCGGTTAAAAAGTTACATCAAAGTAAAAAATAAATGATATAGGTTTGCAGTCCGCTTCAAAAACCACTGACATGAACGCTGCTACAGATGATCTTATTCTTGTAAATGAAAGGGATGAACAGGTGGGAACCATGGAAAAAATGGAGGCCCATCGCAAAGGAATTTTCCACCGCGCCTTTAGTGTGTTTATTTTTAACCATAATGGGGAGATGCTGTTGCAGCAAAGAGCAGCGGGCAAATACCATAGCGCTAATTTATGGACCAATGCCTGCTGCAGTCATCCACGCCCGGGCGAAACGGCTTTGGCGGGAGCGCAAAGGCGGCTAAAAGAAGAATTAGGGTTTGAAGTAAAGCTGCAAAAAGCATTTGAATTTACCTACCACGCCAGTTTTGATAACGGGCTTACCGAACATGAATATGACCATGTATTTGTTGGGGAGTATGAAGGGGAGATTTTACCGAATCCGGAAGAGGTGCAGGCCTATGCATTTAAACAGATGGATGCCATACAAAAGGAGTTAAGGGAAACGCCGGGAAAGTATACGGCCTGGTTTGCGATCGCTTTTCCAATGATTGAGGAATGGGCGAGGGAGAAAGACAAAG
>CAYMKT010000210.1:0-4306 GCA_964391065.1 uncultured Terrimonas sp.
GAAAATCAAAATTCGAAACGAATGTCTTCAACCTATAAACAAAAAACCATAAACTTTCGACCGGTAGAAAGATGAATTGGAAATCCCGGTATTAAATTCGAATCAATTAATGCTGGTGGTGCTCATGTTCCTGCTGCAGTTTGCGGAAGTCTTCAAGGCTGATCAATTGTTCTGTTGGAGTGGCCTGGCTTTCGCTTTGCGTTAATACTTTTTCAGAAATCAATTTCCGGTAGGTGTTTTCTACCTGCTGCTGATCCTGAGTAAGCCTGTCAACATAGCTGCCTATCCACGACATATCTCCCTGGAGACCGGAAGCGCCAAAATAGCCCAATACTTCCTGCGTGATGTGATGCCGGATTTCATCCGGGCTTACCTGCAATTGATTATCTTTTACGATCTTATCGCTGATGAGGGTCCACTTTAACTGGTTTTTGAATACGGGGAATTCCTCTTCGATCTGCTCCGGCGATTTGGCCTGTTCGCCGCCTTTTTCCATCCACTTTTTGAGAAAGCTTTCCGGAAATTCAATAGCGGTATTATCCAGTAGGGCATGGTACAATTCATGATGAAAGTGATTGCGGGTCTGGTTCTCCCAGGCTTTTTCAATATCGGCTTTAATGGCAGCGCGAAAGTCATCTTCACTCTTTATTTCCCTCCCGGGATACACTTCATTATAAAACGGTTCGTCTAACTCCCGCTTTTCCACGAGGCCGATCTTAATAATAGTAAGCTTAAAATACTTTGCTACCGCTGCTTCGTCATTTTTATCCAACCCGAGATCGCCTATAAGCCATTCCCTTTCTTTGTCGTCGAAGGCGCTCTTTATTTGTAAAACAATGCTATCGTCTTTCTTTTTACCGAGTAGCTGATCTTTAAAAGCGGCACTGAAATATTTGAGCAGCAGGGAATTTTCTTTAACAATACCATTTTCAATCGTATTGCCATCTGCATCAGCTTCTTCAAACTTCACATTCAACACATCCTCATCGGTGGCAATCGTTTCGGGTTCCGTCATTTTACCGTGCCGTACTTTCAACCTTTCTATCTCTTCATCCACCATACTGTTTTCCACGTCAATTTTATAGCGGGTAAGGGGTATTGTAGTGAGGTTGGGCAGTTCAAACGACGGCTTCAATCCTACTTCAAAATGAAAAGAATACTCGGCGGGATTATTCATATCAATGCTACCGGGGTTATTGTCTGCGCCAGGCAGTGGTTGCGCAAAAATGTCCAGCTTCTCCTGGTCAAGATAATCCACCAATCCCTTTTCAATGCTTTTCAGCACTTCTTCGGTATACACCGCCGGACCATGCATTTTTTTAATTACGCCTGCAGGCACCATTCCCTTTCTAAACCCCGGAATGTTGGCAGATTTCGCATACTGTTTCAATGCTTTTTCAAAAGTGGGCAGATAATCCTCTTTCGCTACTGTAACCGTTATTTTATCGTTCAGCAAACCAATATTTTCCCTGGTAATTGTTGCCATATGATGATATATTTATATATTTATTGGCGGCGCTCAGCCAAAGCGCACAACATTATGCCTTTGAGTTGTACCGTAACTAACCTGCAATGCGCGTCTTTCCTGATTTATGGTAAAAATGTAGTGCGGGTGGAGGGACTCGAACCCCCATGCCTCGCGGCGCCAGATCCTAAGTCTGGTACGTCTGCCAATTTCGCCACACCCGCATACTAATATCCAACCTGTTTAGAGCCACGCTCTTTTTTGGGAGTGCAAAGGTAATAGATTTTACTTAAATTTGGATTTATATGGAAACTGATGTAAAAACGCCAAAATACAACCTCGGCGAAGAAGAAGAAAAAAAGGAAATTGTTCGCCAATACAGGACATTACTACGCTGCATAAAACCCAAATTAAAACAAGGCGACCGGGAGTTATTGCGATTGGCTTTTGAAATGGCTGCCGAAGCCCACAAAACCATGCGCCGCAAAAGTGGCGAACCTTATATTTTACACCCCATAGCCGTAGCCACCATTTGCGTTGAAGAAATAGGGCTGGGCGTGCGCTCTACCATATGCGCTTTGCTGCACGACACGGTTGAAGATACCGACCTTACACTGGAAGATATTGAGCGGGCGTTCGGCCCTGAAATTGCCCGTATTATTGATGGGCTAACCAAAATTGCCAACGTGGTGGATACCAACACCAGTCAGCAAGCAGAAAATTTTAAAAAAATACTGGTAACCCTTACCGACGATCCGCGGGTTATTCTCATCAAACTGGCCGACAGGCTGCATAATATGCGTACGCTCGACAGCATGAAGCGCGAGACGCAGTTGAAAATATCGAGTGAAACAATATATGTATATGCCCCCCTTGCCCACAGGATGGGATTATACACCATTAAAACGGAAATGGAAGATCTCGCCATGAAATATCTTGAGCCGGATATTTACAGGGAAATAGCGCGGAAGTTAACAGAAACGCGCAGAGAACGTACCCGCTACATCAATGAATTTATTAAACCCATTAAGTACGGGCTGGAAAAAGCGGGGTTAAAAGTAGAAGTGTACGGCAGGCCAAAATCGATCCATTCCATCTGGAACAAAATGAAGAAAAAGGGCGTGGCTTTTGAAGAAGTGTACGACCTCTTTGCCATTAGGGTGATACTGGAAACACCCCCCGAAAGAGAAAAAGAAGATTGCTGGAAAGCCTATTCTATGATAACGGATATGTATATCCCCTCTCCCGAAAGATTGCGCGATTGGCTAAGTAATCCCAAATCAAACGGATACGAGGCGCTGCATACAACGGTGATGGGGTCGCATGGAAAATGGGTGGAGGTACAGATCAGAACAAAAAGGATGAATGAAATAGCAGAAAAGGGTTTGGCAGCACACTGGAAATATAAGGAAGGAGCGAGTGATGAAAGCCGGTTTGATAAATGGTTTACCCAAATAAGGGAAGCGTTGGCGCAGGATGTGAATTCCATAGATTTTTTGCAGGATTTTAAAACCTCGTTCCTGGCGGAGGAAATTTATGTGTATACTCCAAAAGGCGATGTAAAGATGCTCCCCGTAGGTGCAACCGCTCTCGACTTTGCATTTTCTGTGCATAGCGCCGTAGGATCAAAATGTATTGGCGCTAAAGTGAATCATAAACTGGTACCCATCAGCCATAAGCTCCGGAGCGGCGACCAGATTGAGATTATTACCAGCAATAAGCAAAAACCAAATGAAGACTGGCTGAATTTTGTAGTTACCACAAAAGCAAAAAGCAAAATAAAGGATGCGCTGAAAGAAGAAAAGCGCAAAATTGCCGGTGAAGGTAAATATATCCTCCAACGCAAGCTCGAAGGTATAGGCGCTTCGGCTAGCCAGGGCAATATAGAAGAACTCATTTCCTTCTACAAAATGGCTTCACCGCTGGATTTATACTACCAGATAGCGGTTAAAAATATTGATCTTAAAGAATTGAAAGACGAGTTCCAGGTATTGGGCGATAAGCTGGTCGTTCCAAAACCTGCCAAACCAGAACCGGAAGTTAAATATTCAGAACCGGACCATAGTCGTGCTCATCAAAAAAAGGAAAATGAGCTGATCATTTTTGGCGAGAGCAGCGATAGGATCGTATATACATTGGCTAACTGCTGCAAACCTATACCCGGCGACGACGTTTTTGGTTTTGTAAGTACCGGTAAGGGACTGATTATTCATCGCACCAATTGTCCCAATGCAACCAGGCTCCTGTCTAATTTCGGGCACCGTGTAGTAAAAACCAAATGGGCCAAAAACAAAGAAATTTCATTTCTTACCGGCCTAAAAATTGTGGGATTGGATGATGTGGGTGTCATTCACAAGATTACCAACCTGGTATCGGGCGAATTAAAAATTAATATTGCGGCGTTAACGGTGGAGGCTAAAGAAGGGCTTTTTGAAGGCAACATTAAACTGTTTGTGCACGACAAAGAAGAATTGGACAAATTGGTAGAACGCCTGAAAAAACTGCCGGGCATTGAGTCGGTAGAACGGTATGATACGGAGTTAATTTGATTGTCATGAAGCATTGATTGGGTAATATAATGGTATAAAAAATCAAAAAGAGGAGTGTACTGTTTTTTTGTTAATTTTAAGAACGATTAACGATTGAAAAAGCCAAAACAAGTCGTTCATGACTCCCCAAAGTACAGAACATACGCTGGAGCTTCGCTTTACAGATATATTCAAACAGCACGAATACAGGCTTTATACACTTGCTCTAACCCTCACCAAATCTGATCAGTACGCAAAAGACATTGTTCAGGATGTATTTATGAAATTGTGGGAACAGCGCAATAATATGCAC
>CAYMKT010000211.1:0-4286 GCA_964391065.1 uncultured Terrimonas sp.
AACCCCCATTTCAAATATCTAATCTCAAATTTCAAATGCTATATTCTTTCCATCATCTCCTTTGCATTGTCGAGGGCTGTAGCGGTAGGCTTTTCGCCACTCAGCATTTGCGCGATGGTTAGCACCCTTTCTTCAGCCGATAAAAGTTTGATACGGGTATTTATTTTTTGCTCTTTTTCCTTTTTGTATACGAAAAAATGGGCGTCGGCTTTTGCGGCAATCTGGGGTTGGTGCGTGATGGCGATTACCTGGTGCGATTGACCGAGCGTTTTCATAATAATGCCTACCTGCCGCGCTGCTTCCCCGCTGATGCCGGTATCTATTTCATCAAAAATAAGTGTGGGCAACTGAACGGAGATGGCTACTAAAGATTTGATACAAAGCATCAGCCGGCTTAGTTCGCCGCCGCTGGCTACTTTTTTCAGCGACTCAAAACGGTTGCTTTTGTTGGCATCAAACAAAAACTCAATGCTATCGCTTCCGGTAACATCAAGTGGAGCTTCACTAAGCGATACTTTTATGCGGGCATTGGGCATGCCTACCTGCACGAGCAGTTTATTGGTTTCTTTTTCAAACGGAGCCAATTGCTTCTGGCGGTTATTGGTTAACGTTTGTGCCAGCGCTGTGGCTGCCTGCAGTTCCGTGTTCACTTTTTTTTCTAACCGCGCGATTTCTGCATCCAGGTTTAGTACCTTATCAAGTTCCTGCTCCAGGTTGTTTTGTATTTGCAGTAATTCGGTGGTGGTGCGCACTCCATGTTTCTTGAGTAACTTATGTCCTAATGCCAGCCTGTCGTTTACCACCTGAATTCTTTCTTCGTCGAAACGTATGCCACTGTTCAGGTGTTCTATCTCATCGGCTATATCACGTAATTCAATTTGGGCCGATTGCAATCTTGCCGCCAGGGTGGGAATAGCGGTATGAAAATCGTTGATGGATTGTAACTGATTACCGAGCCCTTTGAGTTGTTGAACAAAAGGTTGATCGCCTTCGCTCAATTCATCAATAATTTTTAGAAGTACGGATTTTATATTTTCCGCATTGGCCAGCAATTTCAGTTCCGAGTCTAATGCTTCCAGTTCATTTTCCTTCCAGTTGGCTTCCTCCAGCTCGTTGTACTGGAACTGGTAATAATCGAGTTCTCTATTTGCGGCCAGTTGTTGTTCTTTGGCTGCGTTGAGTGCTCTTTGCGTGGCGTGGTATTGGGTATAAGCGGACTGGTATTGTGCCAGCGTGTTTTTGTGACCAGCCAGTGCATCAATAACAGCCAACTGAAAATCATTGTCACCCAGTTCCAGGGTATCAAATTGCTGGTGCAGGTCAACCAATAGCGCTGTAAATTGCTTTAATCGCGAAAGCGGTACGGGTATGTCGTTAATAAAAGCCCTCGATTTTCCGGTGGCGCTCACTTCCCGCCTTATTATTGTTTGTTCTTCCGATTCGAGATCATTCTCCTCCAAAAAAGCTTTTACATCCTCACGGTCACTGATGAAGAAACTGCCTTCAACAATGCATTTTTGAGTATCGTTATATAAAACGGAGCTATCGGCGCGCTCACCTAATATTAAGCCCAAAGCGCCAATCAATATGCTTTTACCTGCTCCCGTTTCGCCGGTAATGATATTTAAGTTGTTGGAAAATTCGATTTCAACCGATTCAATAATGGCGTAATTCTGTATCAATAGTTTTTGAAGCATATATGCTGGTTACTGTTGCAAGTTAGCAGATCGGATATATGACGCCAAGAAATCCTGCCGGTTGCCATAAAATGAAACGATGCGGGGAAATGAGGGGATTGGCGGGGGAAGTGGCAACTAAGTATTTCCGGTTTGATTGAAGTTGGGTTCATGTCGTTGACGGGAAAGCATGTTTAGGAGGGTAAAATAGACGATCAACATCAATATGTAATTGGTTCTAATATATATGTTACTGTTCGGTAATATGAAATTTTCTAATAATTTCGTGATGTGTATGATGAAAATGTAATAATCTATTGAATTTTTGATAAATTTGATGTCTGTAAGATATATATTTTAATTTGTTATTTTTAAGATGAAGCCATTACTCTCTCTTATTGGTGCGGGTCCCGGCGATGCGGAATTGATTACTCTTAAGGCCCTGCGTGCCCTTAAGCGTGCAAAAGTGGTTTTGTATGATGCTTTGGTTAATAAAGAATTGTTATCCTACCGGTCTCCCGGCAGCGAAGCAGTATTTGTGGGGAAACGGTTCGGGTGTCATGCACTTTCACAGCAGGAAATTAATCAGCTTATTGTAGAATATGCCTTAAAATACGGGCATGTTGCCCGACTGAAAGGTGGTGATCCTTTTGTTTTTGGCAGAGCCGGGGAAGAAATAGAAACCGCCCGCAGCAACGGCATTGCAGTAGAAGTGATACCCGGTATTACCAGTGCTATTTCGGTACCTGCTATGCAGGGCATACCGCTTACCTGCCGGGGCATAGCAGAAAGCTTTTGGGTGACCACCGGCACCACGCGTTGCGGTAACATTTCGGACGATATTAAACTTGCCGCTCAGTCTACAGCCACCGTTGTTATTTTAATGGCGATGAACAAGCTGGAAGGCATTATGGATATTTTTAGCGCTCATGGAAAAAGTGAAATGCCGGTGGCGATTATTCAAAACGGCACGACTAAAGAAGAGAAAATAATTACGGGTACCGTAAAAGATATTTACTTCAGGGCTCAATGCGAAGAGATGGGAAATCCATCGGTTATCGTGGTAGGAGAGGTGGTGAAACTGCACCACCAATGGGTAAAACATATTGGTATGGATGAACAAACCGGCCAGGCCATTTTTCCAAAAAAAGCTGCTGTAAATCGTCTTACCTGAAATCTTTCCGCCGAATTAAAAAAGCTCAATGGCTTCCCGGAACCTGAAGGGAGTGACACAACCACAGCTTTATAGTAGTACAGGCGCCGGCACAAAAAATATCATCATCCTCTACGCATAGCATCGTAAAGATTTTCGATAGCCGTATATTCGCCTATGCATGAAGGGTTGGTTCAAATGGAAAGCCTGGTAAAGGCTGTACACCCCGTTACAAGCGAGGACTGGGCTGCTTTTTCTGCCCTGTGGACGCCATTTGCGGCAAAAAGAAAACAAATCATTACCGCGGCGGGTGATACGGAAAAGTACCTGTATTTTGTTGTGGAAGGCGTGCAGCGGGTTGTTTACTTCGACGACCAGGAAAGAGAAGCCACCATCGTTTTTACCTACCCGCCTTCTTTTGGCGGGGTGCTGGATGCTTTTTTGCAGCAGCAGCCATCCCGTTATTTTTATGAAACACTTACGCCTTCTGTTTTTCTCAGGGCGCCTTATATTGAGTTGCAGCCTTTGATGGAGCGCAACCACAATATTCAGCAGGTGATCAGGAAGGGTGTTACCGGCGCGCTTTCGGGCGTGCTGGAAAGGGTGGTGGAATTACAATGTTATACGGCCGAAGAAAAGTTCAAAAAATTACTGCACCGGAGTCCGCACATGCTGCAGCTTGTTCCGCATAAATATTTAGCCAATTATTTAGGAATTGATCCCACCAACTTCAGTAAGCTGATCAATAAAGTAAGAATTTAAAATGATGGTAAATACCAAGATTGCTGCCTTATAAATGTTTCATTTTTGCAATGTAAACCAATGCAGCGTTTCGCAGTTTTAGTACTGCCGGCTATCGCATGCATGAAATTATTATCACGAAAAATGGTAGCATGAAAGGAGTAATCAGTCACCAATTATTAGATACGCTCGAAAAGAGGGTGGAGCTGCATATACAGGAAGCGGTAAGCTGTTTTCAGAACATGAGTGAGCCACAACTGCTGGCGCCCGCAGCAGATGGGGGCTGGAGTATAGCACAATGCCTCGATCACCTGAACAGCTACGGGCATTATTACCTGCCGCAAATCAAACAAGCGATGGATGCCCACCAGCAGGAGAGATCGGGGGGCATATTTAAAAGCTCATGGCTGGGAGCTTATTTTACCCGCATGATGGAGCCGCGCACAGGCAAAAGAAAAATGAAGGCGATGAAGGGTCATATTCCGGCTGCGAACCTGGATGCGCAGGCGGTAGTGGCGGAATTCATCCGGCAGCAGGAAGTTTTATTAGATTATTTACAGCAGGCGAGGAAAGTGGATTTGAACACCATCCGCATTCCTGTTTCGATAGCGAAATGGATCCGGCTTAAACTGGGAGATGTGTTTCAGTTTATTATTGCGCATAACGAACGTCATGTATTGCAGGCCAGGCGAAATGTGGCGTGAAGGTTGAAGATG
>CAYMKT010000212.1:0-4283 GCA_964391065.1 uncultured Terrimonas sp.
CGTGGATTTGATTTGCGCCAGGTCCCGGTATTTGTTGACGGAGTACCTGTGTATGTTCCTTACGATGGCTACGTCGATATGGGCCGGTTCACCACATTCGACCTTTCGCAGGTGAACGTGTCAAAGGGCTATTCTTCTATATTGTATGGAGCAAACACCATGGGTGGCGCCATCAATCTTGTGTCCAGAAGACCAGTAAAGAAACTTGAGATTAACGGGAGAACCGGGGTTTTGAGCGGTGAGGGTTTCTTATGGAGCGTAAATGCAGGTTCAAATCTTGGAAAATATTATTTCCAGGTTGGAGCATCTCAGCTAAAACAGAACTTTTATCCGCTATCGGAAGATTGGAGTCCAAGAAAGTTTGAGGATGGTCACGAACGTGAAAATTCGTACAGGGATGATCTCAAGTTTAGCATTAAAGCAGGATTTACTCCGAATGCCACCGATGAATATGTAATCGGTTATTCGAACCAGCAGGGAAATAAAGGAACTCCTCCTTACGCAGGTGATGATCCTAATATAGCCACGCGGTTCTGGCAATGGCCAAAGTGGAACAAACAAAGTTTGTATTTTGTATCGACTACCGCGTTTGGTGAAAAGAATAAAGTTAAGGCCCGTGCCTATTATGATACATTTGTAAATGAGCTATTCAGTTATGACGACAGTACCTACACAACCATCACCCGTCCATACGCTTTTAAAAGTTATTACGATGACTATTCCATTGGCGGAAATGCAGAACTGGAATCACGAATGCTCACAAACAATGTTTTGAAGCTTGGAGTTCAATTTAAACAGGATATACACCGTGAGAATAATGAGAACGAGCCACAGCGCACGTTTATTGATAATACATTGTCGATCGGACTGGAAGATACCTACCAGGTCAACGCTTCACTGTCGGTTGTGCCAGGCATTAGTTATAATGCGCGCAACAGCCTGAAAGCCGAAGATTACAATGCGGCTGCGCAGGAAATTTCCGATTTCCCCTCCAATAACAATTCAGCAATAAATGCCCAGGTGGGTATATTTTGGGACATTAATCCTAATCACACATTAAAAGGCTCGGTGTCGAGAAAAACCCGGTTTGCTACCATTAAAGATCGTTACTCCTATCGCATGGGACAGGCCATTCCCAATCCTGATTTAACCGCTGAAATAGCACTCAACTATGATCTTACTTATACCGGAAAATTGTTTAACAACCTCACTGTAAATGCGAGCGCATTCCTAAGCAGCATTTCAGACATCATTCAACAGGTGGATAACGTTCAGCCTGGCAAATTCCAGTTGCAAAATGCCGGCGACGCCATGTTTTATGGTTATGAAGCAAGCGCCGGCTATAACATCATCAAAGGATTAGTGCTCGGCGCCAATTACACCTATATTATAAGAAAAAACAAAACTAATCCTGATATATTGTTTACCAACGTACCTGATCACAAAGCGTTCGGATATGCCGATTATACATTGCTTAACAGGGTAAACATCCTGGTGAGTGCGGAATACAACAGTGAGCGGTACAGCACAAGCTACGGTACAAGGGCAAATGGTTATACACTCGTTAACACCAAAGCTTCAGTAAGAATGATAAGATACATGCAGGTTGAAGCTGGAGTAAATAATATCTTCGATAAGAACTATGCTTTAATGGAGGGCTTCCCGGAGGCAGGAAGAAACTATTTTGTAAATCTTGTTTTCAGTAATCTTTAAGAAAGCAGTTGCCATGTTTAAGAGAAATATCAGGAGGCCCCAGGTCACGATCATGGTGTTGATCATGATTGCCTCTCTGCTTTTTCTCTCGCTTGCCATGCCGGATGGGGTTGAACCCTACCAGCTTCAGTACCCTGCTTATTTTGGTGGGAGGTTCAGCATCCCGGAAGACAATCCTCTGACCAAAGAAGGCGTTCACCTGGGTAGAATGCTGTTTTACGAAACAAAGCTCTCGGGAAACAATAAACTGTCTTGTGCTTCCTGTCATCAGCAGCAGTTAGCTTTCACCGATGGAAGCGCATTCAGTGTTGGTATTGATGGATCGTTCACAAAGCGAAGTTCGATGTCTCTTGCCAATCTTTTATGGGTGAGAAATTTTTTCTGGGATGGTCGCGTTAACAGTCTCGAGGCTCAGGCTATTGTTCCCCTTACCGATCCACATGAAATGGGGGTATCTCTGAATGAATCGGCGGCCAAATTAAGTAAAACGGCAATCTATCCGGGTCTGTTTAAAAAGGCTTTTGGATCATCCGGAATTTCTGAAGACAAAATTGTTAAGGCTATCGCACAGTTTGAACGCACTTTGATTTCTTTCCATTCCAACTTTGATCGGTATCTGAATGGAGAATACATTCCATCAGAACAGGAATTGCGGGGTATGAAGCTTTTCATGACCGGACCATCGCCACAAGATAATATCCGGGGCGCCAATTGCGGTCATTGCCATGGAACCCCCAAAATGTTCAAAGAACTGTTTCATAATAATGGGCTTGATACATTAGCCAGGGATGTTGGACGTATGGGGTTCACCGGGCAGGAAATTGACCGTGGGCGCTTTCGCGTACCAACATTGAGAAACATTGAGCTTACTTCACCTTACATGCACGATGGACGATTTGGAACTTTGCAGGAAGTATTGGATCACTATAGTGATCATATTCAGCCCAGCGAAACACTCAGTTCTTTTATTGCTGAAGCAACCAACGAAGTTGGGGGAAAAAGCCTCCAACTTACACAATATGAGAAGCAAGACATTATTGCTTTTCTTCGCATGCTAACGGATTCCATTTTTATTAACAATCCGGCATTCTCGAATCCCCATTCTAAAATCTTAAAACCGTAGCTTAATGAAAAGATCAATCTATACCGTGGGATTCTTTTTTCTGTATGTGTCAATATCTTCCGGTATCTATTCGCAAACCGCAAACAAACCATTCTTCACTGTTGAGGGAGAAGTATTAAAACCACTCAAACTCACCCTGGACGACTTAGCCGGCTTTAAAGAAACTGAAGTGAGCGCAAAAGACAGGGATGGTAAAGAACACCGCTTTAAAGGAGTTCGGCTGGTTGATATACTTGATTCGGCGGGAGTAACGCTTGGGAACGAATTGCGCGGAGACAATTTGACGAAATTCGTTCTTATGAAAGCGGTGGATGGCTATGAAGTGATTTTTTCGCTAGCCGAAGTTGACCCCGGGTTCACCGATCAGATCATCATACTGGCTTACCTGGTTGACGGCAATCCCCTTCCAAAAGGCGAAGGCCCTTTCCGAATTATTGCACCCAACGATAAAAGGCCGGCGCGGTGGATACGGGAACTGAACTTAATAAAAGTGGTATTTTCGAAGGAATAAGCCTGGGGCGGGACCGGTGCAGGCGGAGCGGGCATTGCACTATGGACGCAGCCGCCCTGAACTCAAGATGAATGTTTTCTTTTTCTTTCAGCAGGCGTTTAATCCGTTCCAGGTTCATTCATTCAATGTCTTTTTATGGTCATTACTTCTGTTAGTTGTATCCTCCTTTAGTTGATTAAAAGTAGGTATTCACCGCGAACTCAAACTGATTGATAAAAATTCCTTTGAATGGGGTGATGTTATTCTGTTCATAAAAAATAAGCATTGCCTTTTTGTACTCAACAGAATCAATTGTTCGGAATGAAATGGGACAGTAATTATTGCTTATAAGTATTGCATTACTGATGATTCTTGCTGTTCTTTTGTTGCCGTCAGCAAATGCTTGTATATAAGAAGTAAGTATGAGAACCAGCAGGGCTTTTGTAAAAACATCGTCCTTATTGTTCACAAGTTCACACATGCTCTCTATTGCTTCTTTATGATTGAGCAGCATAGTGGCATCGTCTTTCGGTTTGCCGGAGGCTGTTTCTTTATGTTTAAGAAGACGTTCCGTTTCCAGTAATGAGTAGGTGTTTCCTTCAATCTGCGAAGATTTCCAACTGAGATCAATGGCAAGGCGTTCTAGTTCCTTTTTATATTCGAATGCCGTTAACTGCTGACTTTTTTCTATATATGTGGATTGTAGATTTTGCAGCTTTTGAAACTCTTCCTGCGTGAAAATGCTGGACTTTGCCAGGATGTCTGAAATCAGCATGTGGCTGAATCCGGGTTTGATAGTTCGTTCATCAATTTCTTTTGAAGAAACATTAGGGTGTGCAGTAATAAAATCTATGATTGCTTTTCTGTTATTTCCTTCTGCAATAACAATTCAATTCGGATCAATAGTGCTCCATTTACGGATCAAAAATATGCTTTTTTGATCCGTATTTTTATTTA
>CAYMKT010000213.1:0-4229 GCA_964391065.1 uncultured Terrimonas sp.
TCAACAGTAAAACGATTTCATTGACTCTAACTATTCTTTCTGCATGTTAAAAATCAGTATTTCCGGCTTACTGCCGGCAAGCCTATTGTTATTCTTTTTTTTATCCGCCAATCCGGCACATGATTCCTATTCCCAACGTAACCGGACTGCACTGCCCCCTCCTGATTGGCGGGAAGTGACGTCGGTAGAAGCCTTATGGCAACATTACCCTAACCGGGTTAAAACTTTATTTGACGCGCTGGATTTGAAACAAGCTTCGCTGCATTCAGTTTTTTCCTATGCGATGAAAGGCGACACTATTGCAGCGGCAAAAGCCCTGCTTGAACATTACCGGGAAAGCCATGCCGCAGATTGGCTACTCCATCAGCCACTCCCGGACGACGAAAGCGAGCTCTTTGCCATAGCCAAACGACTGCTTGCAGATTCAGTTACCATTCAGAACCGTATTGTAAAAATGCCTCAGCAACAAGATGGCGGCTGGAAATGGAAATATGAAGGACCCGACCATGATGCGGAATTCGGCTATTCGTTAAACGGCCATAAATATTTCGTTGCGTTTTTGGCAGCATGGAAAGCCACTAAAGATGAAGCATACATCAAAACCTTTGACCGCCTCATCCGCGACTGGATCATTCATAATCCTTTACCGCTAAAAACAGATTCTATATACCTTGTATTCGCGTCGCAAAACCTCGATTGGCGCGACCTCGGAGAAGTGGTGTGGCGCGACCTGGAGGCGGGTAACAGGATGGGCATGTCGTGGCCGCAAACTTTCTACCGGTTTCAACAATCGGATGCATTTACCCCGGCTGCACGATTACTCATGCTTTCAGGTATAGTTGAACATGCGCAATACATCCGGGAATATCATAAACAGGGCCACAACTGGACCACCATGGAGATGAATGGACTAGGACTTGTAGGTTTAGCCTTCCCGGAGCTTAAACAAGCCAATGAATGGGCAGATTATGCCATGCAGGTTATGGAAACCGAAATTAACCGGCAGGTATACCCCGATGGCGTACAAACCGAACTGTCGACGAAAACCCATTGGGTGGCACTCCATCCTTTTGAAACCATTGCCAACAACTTTAAAAAAGCCGGCCGCCCCGTCAAGCAAACGTATACACGTCGCCTGGAAGAAATGTATAACTATCTCGCATACTCGATGCGACCAGACGGCCATCAACCGCTCAACAATGATGCTGACCGCGAAGACATGCGCCCCCGCGTACTCAAAGCCGCCCAAACTTTTCATCGCCCCGACTGGGAATGGATCGCTACTAACGGATCATTCGGAGAGCAACCTAAAGGACTACCTTCAATCGTTTTTCCCTGGGCGGGGATAAACGTAATGCGCAGCGGCTGGGATGCGCAGGCGCAATGGACCTTTTTTGATACCGGTCCCTTCGGAACAGGACACCAGCACAGCGATATGCTCCATCTTTCCATATCTGCTTTTGGAAAAGATCTGCTGGTTGATGCCGGACACTATACCCATAAAGATTACTTCAGTTTTGATCCCACCATATGGCGGGGCTATTTCCGCAGCTCTTTTTCTCATAATGTTATTCTTGTTGACGGCAAAGGGCAAAATGCCGGCCCCTTAAGGGCAACCGCCGCATTGAAAGACGGAATTGATTATATGAACACTTCCGCTTTCGACTATGCACGTGGTACTTTTTCAAGCGGTTATAACGAGGTAGCAGGGAAAGTGGCGCATACAAGATCGGTAGTATATGTAAAGGAAAAATGCTGGCTGGTAGTTGATCATATTGAAACGGACAGACCCCGCAAACTAGAGGCGCTCTGGCATTATGCTCCATCCTGCGAAGTATCAGTAAAGGGAGAACGCACTGCTTCTGAAAATGCCGGCGAAGGCAATATTGAAATTATTCCCGTAGGGGAATCCTCCTGGAAAGTAGAAATTATAAAAGGGCAGGAAAAGCCATTTATCCAGGGCTGGTATAGTGCAAAAAGCGGGGAAAAAGTGCCGAATGCGGCCGCAGTGTATACGAGAAACATCCAAAAATCCACTACTTTAGCATGGGTGCTGGTAACGGCAAAGGGTAAGGTTCCAACGGTGAATGCAAAAATTATAAAGCAGGATGAACAACAAATGCAGGTACGCATAGCTATCGAAAATCAGCCACCACTTACGGTAACGGTTCCGCTGCATCCGGGACCGCCAAAGGTTCAATTCAATTAAACGTTTTACTAACGGTAGTATTAGCGGTAAGCTATTTGAGTCTTCATAAAAATTAAAGTGACATGAAATTGAAATTTCTTTTTACCGGTGTTCTTTTAGGTGGGCTAATTGTTTATAGTATTCTTACAACGCTGAATAAATCAACGAATAAATCCACTGCCGCAATAGGAACGATAGATTCAATTGATGCACCGCAATGGCAATAGCCTGACAGTTTAGATGCGGTAATAGCTGCCAAAGATTGTCACAAAACTGTTTTTGAAAATGAAGAATTCAGGATTCTGGAAGTTACGGTTAGTCCCGGGCAACTTGACCCTATACATACACAAAGGAAAAAGCATAGTTTGGGTTGTAAATACTTCCCCAATTGTATATAATACTTATGGCAGTGATAGCGACAATAAATTGGTCCTTATGAAAAGGGATACTATAATGGTCAAACCAGAAGAACTGAATAAGGGAAGTTGGGAAAATCCTGAGCCGCCACATTCTGTTGAGAACGTTGGACAGGATACGTTTAAGCTTTACCGGATTGAATACAAAAATCGATAAAAGCCCATCGCTAACACGGGGCTCCTGTCAAAAGTTTGGCTGAACGTAAGCGTAATAAGCAATTTTTGCCAATTCAAACAGCGGTTGCGGGCATACGGAATACCCCAAACCTTCGGTAAGCCATGTCCGAAAGATTCATATAAGCGATCTTCATCCCAAAACCTTCATTAAATCAACTGAAAAACCAATTTCAACCGGTATAATTAAAATAGCTTATGAATAAAATTTCCCAACTCATTGCTACTGCGCTCCTGATATTACAGTGTGCCTGCAATCAAAACAATAACAAAGTTTCTGATGAAGATGGACTTGCTGCATTCAGCGCCGACAGGATGCGGCAACATATATCCGTGCTTGCTTCTGACTCGTTTATGGGCAGAAAACCTTTTACTGAGGGAGAAACAAAAACCATTCGATACCTGCAACAACAGTTTATGGCAATAGGCCTTGAACCCGGAAATGACAGCAGCTATTTCCAGGAAGTACCCATGGTAAATATAGTACCCACCGCTGCACCCACCATGCAGGTGCGATCTAAAAGAGGCCAGTTTACACTGAATGCTTTTGACGACTACATTATATGGACCGACAAAACAGATGAAAATATAAGTCTTGACCATACCGAACTGGTATTTGCCGGTTACGGTGTAGTGGCGCCGGAATATGACTGGAATGATTATGAAGGGTTGGATGTAAAAGGTAAAGTAGTGATGGTAATGGTGAATGACCCCGGCTTTTGGGTGGGCGATACCACCCTGTTTAAGGGAAATACCATGACCTATTACGGCCGCTGGACCTATAAGTTTGAAGAAGCTGCCCGGCAGGGTGCAAAGGGTTGTTTGGTTATTCATAATACTGCCGCAGCCAGCTACCCTTTCACTGTTCAACAAAATAGTTTCAATACGGCAAGACTAAAATTGGACAACCGCGGCAAAAATATTCCGAACTGCGACATCATTGGCTGGGTTCCGGAAACTATCGCCAATAAATTGTTCAATGCCGCGGGCTTTGATTCTACCCTGTTGGTTAAGGCTAACAAGCGGGGTTTTAAACCAGTGCCCCTGCAACTGCAATTGTCTACCGCAATGAAGGTGACCGCGGTGTACAACAAATCATATAATGTTATTGGTAAAATCACCGGCTCCAAACACCCGGAAGATGTGATGATATATACCGCGCACTGGGATCATTTAGGGATCGGGAAGCCCGATGCAAGCGGTGATTCCATTTACAACGGCGCATTTGACAATGCCACAGGAATAGCCGGTTTGCTTGAATTAGCCCGTGCCTTTAAAAGCCTTAAAATTCCACCAGAGCGAACGCTGATCTTCCTGGCAGTTACCGCTGAAGAACAAGGTTTGCTGGGATCGCTGTATTATACCAATAACCCTGTTTATTCTATCGACAATACCGTAGCGAATATCAATATGGATGGATTGAACCGGTTTACGCAGACAAACGACATCAT
>CAYMKT010000214.1:0-4120 GCA_964391065.1 uncultured Terrimonas sp.
GTTGTATACAATGAAGGTTTATGTTGCTTAAAATATTTTTGATATCCGGCTGGCCGACAGAAAAATTGGCGGCTTTATTCTGATATCACTATATCAGTTGGGGGATTGGCAAGACTCATAGTGCTGTTATAAAACAGTTCCCCATTCTTCCAGTAACATGGATGATACCCGAAGCCATTGGCGGCGTTTACATAACCGCCCACGTAAACATCTCCATTTAAATTGGTGTGAATGGATAGAGTCTGCCCACCCAATCCAAGGTGGGGCAGGTCGGTTCTCACTCCGTTAATCCACATACAGGGTGCATAACCCCCTGGTTCATCGCCCGACCAATCAACATAATTGCCTGCCACACAAACGACTAACCCTCGTAAGCAGATGGCTTTAGCGTAACCATCTCCATTAGGGTCCGGCTTGCTCAGCACCGTACGTTCTCCTGCCGACCAGTAACAGGGCGTATTTACACCATCTGCTGTATTTATAAATCCGGCCATATATTGCCTGTTCTGCTCAGCAAAAACATCATTCGCCCGCCCCCCATAGCCATAGCTGCTGAGTTGGTGAACGTTTAGATCTCCGGCATTTGGTCCAACATTTGCAACCGACCATATACAGGGTTCCTGGTAGCCATTATCCGCATAACTATCTCCTACAACGTACAGACCCTCTGTAGTTACATCAATTGATATCGCAAAGCCAGGACCAAAGCCATTTATTAATTCGAGTTGGTGAATTTCTCCGCCTTCCCAATAGCAAGGAAGGTATCTCCATCCGTTGTTTGCAAAAAATTCCAGGCTGTCAGTGGCTGTACCCACAGCAAAAACTTTATCACCAGAAACATTTAATGACGCTACCCAGCCATCACCCCGGGGGTCGAGCAGTGGAAGGTCAGTACGCGTGCTATTCTGCCAATAACAGGGTGAATAGCGCACCCATCCAGGGCTTTGATAGATACTTCCGCCCGTATATACAGTTGAACCAGAAGCTATCGTCTTCGCATCTCCTCCATAAATACCACTAGTTAAATTCGTTTTTACACCGTTCTTCCAAAAGCCGGGGCTTCCGCCGCTTCCTTCATCACCCAGCGTGGTAAAATAAATATTGATGGAATCAGAACCGGGTGGCGGCGGAGGGGGTGGATTGTTATCATTATTTTTTTTACAACCTGCAGTAGCCCAAACGATAACTAAACAAAAAATCAGAAGCTGTTTCATATACAAAAGTTTAATGAGTTGGATGAATAACTATTAATCCCACACTATCTAATAAACTGTTGATGTAAAATTGCAAACCGGTATTTGCCGGAACAACCCCAAAATGGGGGAAATAGTCAGGAGCGGCAGATGAGTATCCGGGAAACGATTTTTCGGGGCAGTTCGGCAAGTTCAATGCCTGGTGATACTTCGAAGAGCGCGGTGATGCTCAGGTGCTGGTTCACTTTTCACCCTTTATCACACCAATCTTTCATTAATGGCTTTACTAACCGCTTCTGTGGCGGAGTGTACCTGCAGCTTTTCATATATCTTTTTAATATAGGAGCGAATGGTTTCAAATGAAAGTCCGAGTTCCGTAGCGATCATTTTATAGCTATTGCCCTTGCAAAGCAGGGCAAGTATTTCTTTTTCCCGGTTGTTAAAATTGTAGTTGCGGGCCGGGGAAGCCTGCCGCATAGATGCCATGATCATCTTAGCAACCGAAGGGCTCAGCGATGCGCCTTCGGTCATTACTTCCCTGATCGCGGGAAGCAATTTTTCTGACACATTTTTTTTGAGCAGGTATCCTGACGCACCGGCGCAAATGGCATCAAGAATATGTGCATTGTCATCAAATACGGTGAGCATCAGTATATGCACTTTTTTATTGAAGTCCCGTATTCTTTTAACAGCCTCAATACCCGTCATGCCCGGCATATCAATATCCATCAGTATCAGGTCGGGCGGGCTTTTTTTCACTTCGTCCACAGCCTGCATACAATTATCAAAACTTCCGGTTACCGAATACTCATCGGAAAGAGATAGAAATTCTTCCAAACCATGCCTCAACCCGGTATTGTCTTCATAAACATGTACTGTGGTTACCATTGTGCGAAATTAATTTATCCGGGATATTCAGGGATACCCACAAATTGGGGGTATAATATTTTACACCGGGCAATGCAATACCACCGATGTACCCCGCCCCGGTGTTGAGTGAATACTAAGCTGTGCTTTCAGGTGTTCAGCCCTTGCATGCATATTTCGCAGGCCATTTCCCTTTTTTGCTGTTTCTTCTTCAAAACCTTTCCCGTTGTCGGTTATTTCAATGAATAGTTCTTCCTTTTCCTTTTTTGAAATGTCGATGATAAGCGATGTACACCCGCTGTATTTGGCAGCATTGTTTACTGCCTCTTTATAAATGAGAAAAATGTTTTTTCTTTTATCCGTATCCAGCGAAATGTTTTCTGTTTCCCGGGGAGCAGTGAACCGCAGGTTTATCTGAAGCGGTTCACAAATATCCGCGGCAAATTCACGCATCCGCATCAGCACACTTTCAAAATTATCATTTTGCGGGTTGATGGACCATACAATATCACTCATACTGTCCATGGTCTTTCGTGCATTTTGTTGAATTTTCTGTAAATGCTCTGTTACAGCGGCATCATTATCCTTTTTGATCAACGCTATGCGACTGCTGATATCAATACTGGAAAGTGCGGAACCAATATCATCGTGCAGGTCGCCTGCAATTTGGTTGCGAAGCATCTGCTTTTCAAGATTTTTTTTCATTCTGAACCGATTGAGCAATAGCCAGCCGATTACCACTGATGCGCTAAAAAGCAGGATAAAAATATATTGCGCCAGTCTGGTTCTTCTGCTTTCAGCTTCGCTCAGTTGATTGCGGGTTTTAAGCAGGGTTATTTCCTGCTCTTTTTTTTCGGTTTCAAATTTTTCTTTCAGTTCCTTTGTTTTTTGTATTTGATCAGACAGGTCAATGCTGTCTTTGAGTTCGGATGCTTTCTGCAGGTATTGAAAAGCCTTTTGCCAGTTCGCTGTTTCCCTGTATAAAGCGGCCAGTTCATTCGATGCATCCATCTGGTAATTCAGCATTTTCAATGTATCGCTAATAGCATAAGATTGCAGCAGATACTTTTCACCCTCAGGAAACCGCCTTAGCTTTACCAGTGTTTTTCCAACGGTAAATGATTCAAAAGCGAGGTCGGCCTTATTGTTTAATTTTTCAAATATGCCGTACGCAACAATATAGTGCTTCAGCGCTTCCCTGTAATTTTCCATACCAAAATAAGTTTCAGCCAAATGCTCTTCCACCATGGCAACCTGGTAATCGCTTTTTGTTTTTTCTTTTGCTAAAATCAAACAACGATTAAGCACAGCCAGGCTGCTGTCCATCATATTTAAATTGCGGTAAAGAATGCTTACACTTGTTCCTGTGCCAACATACCGGAAATGATCGTCCAGTCTGGCAAACCCTTCCAAAGCCTGTGTTAAATATTCCGTTGCTTTTTTGTAGTCGCCCGACTCGCGGTACACAATGCCTAATTGCCGTCTTACATTGGTATGAAATGGAAGATTGCCGGTTTTTATACAAAGCGAATCAGCCAGCGTTAAATATTGAATAGCCTCCGAAATTTTATTTTGTTTGGTATATACTTCCGCCAGGTTAATGGAAACCCGGATGATATGTTCTTCACTCTTCGCGGAAGAAAATAGGTGCCAGGCTTTTTGAAGATACATGATGGACGAATCCAAATGCCCCCTGTGCATCATTGTCCAGCCCATGGCGTTCAGGGCATTGGCCATAGCGTTTTCATTTTTTTGGGTTGTTGCCGTCTGCAGCGTTTCATTGGCCAGCAGCATAGCCGAATCTGAATTTTTAAAGGCAAGGGCGAAAGCTTCATCTCCTTTTTTAAACAAAAGGCTGTCGTCATTAGTTTTAACTGCCGTTTGTGAATGTCCTGCTGTAAAACAAAGGCAGAGTAAAACCCAGAAAAGACGTCGGTAAAGCATATTCTAATTTACGATTTCAGACTGACAGTTCGTAAGTCTGTGCGCTTTATGTTTTTGCAGCAAGCTTCTTAATGTCATCCTTATATTTTTGCCTGAAACAGGTTGGATACTTGAAA
>CAYMKT010000215.1:0-4098 GCA_964391065.1 uncultured Terrimonas sp.
TCAAAAAACTAACGTTCGTTAGGTTATTTGGCGATTGATCTTTAGCTTTGTCCTTCAAACCGTTCAAAATGCCAGTACCTACCATTCTCTTTCCACCCCAGAAACTATTACGTTACGGATTACGGGTATCCGAAAATATCCACTATCAATGCACGCCCGAAGAACTGGTGACTGCCACGCTGCGATCGGGAGAAGGCACGCTTAATGATACCGGAGCCTTAGTGGTACAAACCGGCAGGTTTACCGGACGAAATCCAAAAGACCGGTTCATTGTAAAAGACAGCAGCACTGAACATACCATTGACTGGAACAGCACTAACCTACCACTTGAAGAACATTATTTCGACATTATATTCAAGCATATTACCGATTATCTTAACGCTCAGCCGGAGCTGTGGGTAAGAGATTGTTATGCTTGTGCGGATGCGGATTACAGGTTAAACATTCGCATGGTAAACGAGAAGCCGTGGATCAACTTATTTGCCTGTAATATGTTTTTGCGGCCCAACGAAGATGAGTTGGAAGAATTTAACCCCCATTGGCATGTTTTCACCGCACCAGGCTTGCTTTTGTTGCCAAAAATAAGTGGAACATCCCATGGGCACGCGGTGGTGATTAGCTTTAAACACAAAATGGTATTGATAGCAGGAACCGGGTATACGGGTGAAATTAAAAAGAGCATTTTTACGGTTTTGAATTACCTCTTGGCAAAGGAAAAGCAGGTTTTGGGCATGCATTGTGCTGCCAACATGGGAGATAACGGAGATACTGCGCTTTTTTTTGGGTTGAGCGGCACCGGTAAAACCACGCTCAGTACAACACCCGATCGCAGGTTAATTGGAGATGATGAACATGGCTGGGGTGAAGCAGGTATTTTTAATTTTGAAGGCGGTTGCTATGCCAAATGTTTTGGGCTTGATGAACAAAAAGAGCCGGACATTTACAACGCGATACGCGATGGCGCTTTGATAGAAAATACCCATTTTTTTACCGGTACCAACCAGGTTAATTTTTTTGACAAAACGATAACCGAAAATACAAGAGTATCCTATCCCCTTCATTTTATTTCCAATGTTGTTGAGCCGTCGGTAGGCCCTGCACCTGATCATATTTTCTTTTTAACCTGTGATGCTTACGGCGTACTGCCGCCTATATCAAAGCTTACGCAGGAGCAGAGCATGTTCCATTTTATAAACGGGTACACGGCAAAAATTGCCGGAACAGAAACCGGCATTGCAGCACCGGAAGCAATTTTTAGCGCTTGCTTCGGCGCACCTTTCTTACCGCTTCACCCGGCTCAGTACACCAAAATGTTTGGAGAAAAATTAAAGAAGCATGAAACCAATGTTTGGTTAATTAACACCGGGTGGACGGGCGGCGTGTATGGAAAGGGTAAGCGTATTCCCCTGCGGTATACCCGTGCTATGATTAGTGCTGCTTTGCGCGGTCACCTTGATGATGTGGTGTACAGTACCGATAAATTTTTTGGATTAGCTGTACCGCAAACCTGTCCGGGCGTGCCCTACAATATGATTAACCCCGAAAACAGTTGGGAAAACAAAAACGCTTATTTGCAAACTGCTAAAAATTTGGCCTCGCAGTTTATTAAAAACTTTGGGCAGTACACCGGTAACCTGCCTCCGGAAATAATGCGGGGAGGGCCGGTATTGTTATAAAAAAAATGTTTGATTTTGAATAAAGTGAGTGAGCGTGGTTTGCTTGCCATAATGGGCTGCCTGTAATGGGCAGCCCTTGTTGATATTGCAGCAAACGCCTGGTATGGATATCGTACCTTTGCGCGTTAATGATATAATTGTAAGCAACCCTGCCGGTACTCTCTGACAATTGGGGGTAACAAAATGGACAAAATGTAATGGATATGAAAACACAAAAACATCAATTACTAAGAGAACATAGCCCGCCATTAAACTACAATATGCTGCAACGAATCATTAATTTTTGCTATCATAGTTCTGCAAAGCAAGGACTTCTTAAAGTCAATAACAATAAAACTTTTAAAAATGAAAAAAATCGTATTATTAATTTTTTTGTCGTTTAGTGTTTTGACTATTTTAGCTCAAAATAACAATACACCATATGATTATCCTATAAAACCCGGAACTGTAGAGTGGAAGAATTTTAAATCAGGCGATGAAATGGCAGCAGCATGCAATATTCCTGATACTGTTTTAAATAACTTAAACACACGAGCTCTTGTTGTTACTTGTCTAAATTATCCCCTTTTCAATGAAATTTTATCAGCAAATAATTTACAAGCTGGATTTTCAGCTTTAACTGACGGCTTTAATGGTTTTAAGGAATTACTAAACAGAAAAGATGCTGGAAAAGAATTGCTTTTAACGTATCAGTCATTAAATCCCAAAAACTTAACTCTGCTCTCAACCCTGGAAGAAAAAGGAGAGTTTACTTTCAAATATACATATATAGAACTGTTGCTTTCGCAAAATCAAATAATATCTGGTTTCACTCAAAGCGAAAGGCAATTGCTGAGACAAGAGGCTATAAAAAAATTTGAACAGAAGAAAGAGCTAATAAATGATTTTGGGATGTTTGGACTGAATACTTCTGCATGGGTTCTTGGTAAGTTGTTGCAAATCGAAGAAAAACAAAACTCTCTTCCGGGGGCAATCAATGAGCAGGACTTAAATTTTTTTCTATCAACAGGTACATTTGGTAATAAGGAAATTTTAGATGCTATTTATACTGGAAGTAAATCGTTATAAACATGTTCTATTACAAACTAAATTATGTTGTTCTGCTTGCTTTTGTATCTATACAATTATCTGGTTGTAAAAAACATGATGACAATGCAC
This sequence comes from uncultured Terrimonas sp., assembly GCA_964391065.1. Taxonomy (GTDB): domain Bacteria; phylum Bacteroidota; class Bacteroidia; order Chitinophagales; family Chitinophagaceae; genus Agriterribacter. Next base: position 2,835 of record CAYMKT010000215.1, read on the forward strand.
AGGTTTCATGTAGCGATATACCAGAACCTAAGGATACTTATATTTACCCAATAAAACCAGGAACACCGCAATGGGAGGCATTAACATCTGGTGATGAGAGACTTAATGCGTGTCAAATTCCTTATAGTACTTTACGCAATATCTCTACTGAAGGGCTGATACAAAGTTGGCTTAACTTTCCGTTAGTTAATGAAATTTTATTAGCCAATTCATTGCAGAAAGGAACTGATTTTTTTATAGACAACTTTTCCGGATTACAAGAATTGTGCAAACAGAATGATGCTGGGGAGAAATTATACGAATGGTATAAACAAATGAACCCTCTGTGCATTAATCGGCTAACAAGTGATATTGATAGAGGAGCGTATACTTTTTCTTTTACTTATATAGAAATGCTTCTCGGTCAGGATACAATACTCAACAAGCTGGCAACTTCCCAGAAAAAATTATTAGTTTCTGAAGCGGTAAGCAAATACAACAACAAAAACAAATATGCAGTCTATTTTGGTTCTTTTGGAACAGCGACCAGTATGTTTGTCTGTGGTAAATCCATGCAAAACGATCTCTACCAGCCGTTTTTAACAGAAATTCAAAACTCACTTATTCTTGAACAATTCTTGAATACTTGTTTGTTTCCGGCAGACAAGGAGCAAGCATCGGAATTAGTGACAAGTATTTTAAACCACTCTTTAAATTTTATTAAATAGTTATGATATGAAAAGACTTTTATTAATTTTAGTGGCAACAATTACCTCCTTTAGCGGAACAGCTCAAACATATAATCCAACAACTATTTATACAAGAAAGCTTACAGCTCTGCAAGGAGAATTATTAACTTCGGCAGATTTTACACCTTCTCAAAAAGCTACCATAAAAGCACAAACTTTAGCACAACATCAAAATGCTACGTTCTTAGCAGATGCAACTCAAACATATAACTGTCATGGATATGCATGGCATTTGACAGAAGGAAACTCAAATGTAGTTTGGATTAATCAATACGACCGGAATAGCAATCCGAATGTTTACAAATATTGGACTGACGGTAGCTTTATACAGGTATGTAATGAGTCTGATGCAGATAAAATTCATTATTACAATGGCGACCATTCTGCCGTTTATTCAGGTGTTGTAAATGGAAAGTATGAATCAAAATGGGGTCAGAATATTAGGATCAGACATGATCCTACTGATGTGCCTTCAATTTATAATGCTCAATATAGGAAATATTACGCCTCCACAAATGTTTCCGGAGCTACCTCCA
>CAYMKT010000216.1:0-3998 GCA_964391065.1 uncultured Terrimonas sp.
GGGAAACTGTCCACCAAGTTCACTTTTCGATTCATTTAATTTCCATTCACCGGAAAAATTGACGTAATCCGGGGCCATACCCGATAGTGTAAAGAATGCAGCGGTTAACAAGAGAACCCATTTCTGACCTGTAAATGTTGTCATGATTTTTTGATAGTAGCTCATAAAATATTGTTTTAGCTTCGCATATCAAACATACGCACCCGTGGTGCCGATCCTGGTAAATCAATTGTAAAAAGAAATGTAAATGCGTGTAAATTTTGCTTTTACCGGCTTTTTCAATAACCGGTTGGCGGTGGGTTCCGGCATTGCCATCGTGCTGCTTGCTATTTTATTTATCACATCGTCTTTCAAAAAACATTCCGACCGCGATTTACTGGCGAAGCGGGTGAATCTCATTATCCGTCAGATTGGCCACCGGTTACTGCTGCAGGCAGGTGATTCAACATCGCGTGTATTGCCCGTTACCGAGATTAAAGAAGGCACGTTTCTGCTCAGGTTCGAAAATGAATTCGTTTTTAACCACGACTCGCTCATGATGATGTCACAGGGCCTGCTTCCCAAAACACAGTTCTCTTCGGGTTACACCGTTACCGTACAGGATTGTTTGAAAGGCGACATCGTCTATGGTTTCCAGGTAAATAATGACTCGCCGGACATCCTGGCTTGCAGTGGCAGAAGTGAGCCCCCAGGTTGTTATACCATTGAATTTGCCATTCCGGATTTTTATGCGAACGTACAACAGAAGAAAGTTGCCCTCGGCCAGCGGAATGAATCAGTTAAAGTTGACCCTCAGGAAGTCAATCCAAAACTTGCGGAATTAAAAACGACAACCTTTGACTATGACATCGACCAGCGAACTGGAGCACTCAATTCAGTTAACGTTGATCGGCAGGAAGACAATCCAAAGCTTTCAGCATTCAAAACGACAACCTCCGATTATCCAATAATGAATTGGGTATATATCGGCATACTGCTGTTGTTGGTTGTTACTTTGTTGATTTGGCGTTTTGGGAAAATTGTAAAACCGGTGCCCGGGCAGAATCAACACCACGTCATAATAAAAGAGTCCGTTCCGGAATTGGCTGCTATAGGAAACTTTTTATTTAATGTGAAAGATCAGCACTTGCTTTTGGGGAGTGGGGCGATTAATCTCACAGACAAAGAATGCAAGGTGCTGGAATTGCTCCACAAAAATTTCGGTGAACTGATCCCCCGCGAAACGCTGATGCAGAAAGTCTGGATAGACGAAGGGGTGATCACCGGTCGCAGCCTTGATATGTTCATATCAAAGCTCAGAAAAAAATTAAGCGCTGATCCTGATCTCCGCATAACAAATATTCATGGGAAAGGCTACAGGCTGGAAATCGTAAATGATTGTATAGCATAGTGTGAAGGTGACTAATAACCCGGAGTTGCAAACTCCGGATAGCGCAATATTTATTTTCCTTCGCTGAAGGGCGGCAGTGGATGACCTTTTTTTACGCCTGGCTTTTTATCTTTATGATTGTGGACTGGTAATCCTACTAAATAAATTAAAGCAATGAATAGCACTCGGAAAAGGAACGGTATGACGAGGCTTGAGTTTTTAAGATCGGGATTTTTAGGAGCAGGAATTACGCTTTTGCCTGGTTTTGTGCGTGCAAATTCAGGAGATGAGCAATACTTTGATAATGCCGTTCGCGCAAACCTGGCAGGTTATCAAATTGTTGTACCCAGCTTGCCCGATGCACCGGAAAAACATGCTGCACAACAGCTTCAGCAACATTTATCTGAAATAACCGGTTCAAACATTGCTGTTGTCATGGAAAGAGACTTCAAGGATAAAAAGGCAATCTATATCGGGAAAACAGCGTACGCAAAAAGACAGAACGTTGATTTTGCCGGTGTCCATGGAGATGGTTATATCTACAAGTCTGCCGGCAACAATCTTATTATAGCAGGGGGCAATAAAAAGGGTATTCTTTATGGCGTTTACGATTTCCTTGAAGGATTAGGCTTCCGGAAACTGGCGCCGGATTGCTTGTATGTTCCTCAACCAAAAGACATTGTATTGAGGAAAAGAGATAAGTTATTTAACCCACTAATCATCTACCGCACTACCTCCTACGGCCAGATGGGTGACCAGGAATATGCCGACTGGAATAAACTCTCATCCAGAAATGATTGGGGGCTATTTGTCCATACTTTCGCCACGCTGGTGCCTCCTCAGCAATACGCACAAAGTCACCCGGAGTATTATTCCCTGGTAAAAGGTGTTCGCCAGCCGGCTACACAATTGTGCTTATCCAACGAGGAAGTTGCAGATGTACTGATATCCAACCTGAAAAAGAAGATCGGAGAGAACCCTGCTGCTACGTATTGGTCCGTTAGTCAGAATGACAACGATCAGTATTGCCAGTGCGATAATTGTAAAGCACTCAATGAGAAATACGGGAACGTACCAAGCGGTTCCGTCATTTATTTTACGAATAAAATAGCCAGGGCTATTCCTGATAAAATTATTTCAACGCTGGCCTATTGGTACACCCGTAAGGCCCCTCAACATATCAACATTGAACCCAATGTCAATATCATGCTTTGTAATATCGAGAGCAGGAGACAAGCCCCGGTTTATGAGACTGATCCGGCATTCTCAAAAGACCTGAAGGACTGGGGTTCATTAACAAAGGATATACTGATCTGGGACTATAACATTCAGTTTACCAATTTCTTTTCACCCTTTCCAAACCTTTTCACATTAAAGCCAAACATTAAGTTCTATACCGACAACCATGTGAACGCATTGTTTATGCAGGCAAATAACGAGCCTGCGGCTGAAATGGCATTGTTGCGCGGGTATATGATCAGCAAGCTCATGTGGAACCCGGATGCCGACGAAAATATGATCATTGATGAGTTTCTCAATGGTTATTACGGTTTGGCCGGGCCACACATTCGCCAATATATAAACAGCATGCAGCAATCTTTGGTAAAAAGCGGCATGCAACTGAATATTTTTGGCGACCCTGTTGATGCAAAGGAAGCGTATTTATCGGCAGAGATGATGCCGCAATACAAGCAACAGTTTGATCATGCTGAAGAAGCGGTACGTAACGACCCGGAGTTGTTAAGACGTGTAGCGGTAGCGCGTTTACCCATTATGTATGCCGCGATACAAATTGGCAGAACGGAGATTAACACGCCACGAAGTTTGTACCAGCACAATGCCGATGGTATCCCAACAGGCAAACCGGAAATGATTGCGCTTGTCAATAAATTTGCAGACGGCTGCGTCCGTGAAAAAGTAAAACTGGTAAGGGAAAGAAGCGGCAGCCCGGAACATTTCCGGGCAGCTTACAACCGCATTTTCACCAATATGGAGGAAACGGTTAACGTTAAATCATTTAAAAAAAGAATCGTCCCTATCACCCATCCAGGCGCTAAGTCTAAGGGCGTGGAAGGTTTTACCGACGGCATTTTTGCATCCTACGAATCCTGGCAGTCCCCGGATCCTAACTGGATTTATTATACCGGGAATCACATGGACTTTGTACTTGATCTTGGCGAGGTGATGCCGGTGGGCGCTGTGAATATGGATTTTCTTAATCCGCAAGCCCAACCAGACTGGCATTTAATGGCATTGCCGAAATACGTAACCTATGCCATATCGGTAGATGGAGAACAATTCGGTAACCCTATCCGGGTCGACAACCCAAATAACCCCAACCCGGCAGAAAATCCCGGCATCAGTAAAATTTCAATCCATTCATTTAAAACAAATCTCACTGGTGCTGCACGCTACATCAAAGTTCATGCGGAAAGCCTGTTAAAAACACCTTCCTGGCATATCCGCGCGGGACAACCGATTTCTATTTATAGTGACCAGATTGTAGTAAGTTAACCCGAAAATTACTGTAGCACATCAACCCTTTACGTCACTCCAGGTGCATAACCTTGTATATTTTTCTCCGGCGTTGGTGTTCGCCGCCCCGCCGTTGTAGTGTATGCACGACTGA
>CAYMKT010000217.1:0-3962 GCA_964391065.1 uncultured Terrimonas sp.
AATCCGAGGTTCTCCAGCACCACCTGCACTTTATGTTTATCGGACCGGATTACAATACCTTCTTTATCCATCAACAAACCACTCATAATTCGTACCCGTTGGTTGGGTTGAAGTTGAAGGGGTTCGGCCTGAACATGTTCGTACTCATTTAAGAACTTTCGAATGGTATTGATTTCCTCCTCCCGTATTACGGCGGGTTTATTGTTCCAGTACACAAAATTGACCACCCCGCTTATCATCCGCACTTTCGTCATGCCTTTATCTTCCACCTGTACAAAAACGTATGACTTAAACAGGGGTTCGTGTACAATTTTATACCTGTCGCTCCATTTTTTGCGCACTTTGTTTAGCGGACAGTAAGCCACAATACCGGCAGCTTCAAATAAGGCATACACTTTTTTTTCCCAGCGGGGTTTCGTATATACCGCATACCATTTCTTTTCTTCACTCATATTCAATCGTTTCAAAACAGCCTGATCATATCCCACCACTATCCCCTGGTCTTGGTTTTCAGTACCACTTTTGCCGGTAACTCCGGTCGTATTTCCTGCTGTGGCCCCATACTGTGCTGGTTAATCTCCGGGCATAGCTTCGCCTCCTCAGTTACATATACGTTTTTTTGCAACCAATGGGTGAGGTACACAAAAATCCCTCCTGCGCTTAACATTGCCCGGGACAGTATACTATTACGGAAAATTTATTATATGTAAAACTAAAGGTGTTATAGCTTTAGCCTTGCTCCGACTGATCCGGTTTGTATCCTGTAGCACTGCAAGTTAAGAACTCCCACAAACTCAGGAGCATGCAGAAATGCCCGAGGTGAAATTTTTGTTCGGCAAATATAGAGGTAAAAACCAAATGAAGATGCGGCCGGTGCATTCAAACAGTGGCTTCATTTTCATTTCTTTCAGGGCTTAACCATTCTTTCGGTTTTGGTGTAAGTATATAAAGTGGAATAATAATGCTTGTCTCAATGTTTGCGGAGAATTATCTACGGGTTATTGTTGTTGAAACTCATTTCCATACCGGTTATTAGGCTCATTTCTTATTCCCCTCCCTGTCAAAGGTTTTTTTCAGGTAAGATTCTGTAAGAGGAATGGGTAACAGCGACATAACGATGGTGAGTACTGTACCGGTAATAATACCCGGCCGGGGAAAAGACTCAGGAAGAAAAAGCGATAATAATCCTGTGCAGGAAAGTGCTACTCCTGCAAATAGCATAACATTCGATGAATAGCGGTTGGCGGCATCCCAGGTTTGCTGGTTGCGCATGGATGATTTTGTACGGTAGCCATAAACCGAATTTATTTTTTGAGGCGGGTAGCGGCGGGTGAGCCATCCCGTTAGTACCAATATCAGGCCTGTAGTTGATGTAAGAATAGTGAATGCTGTCATGTTGATGATTTTATTTTTTAACTACATGGGCACATAGACGCATAGAGCCATATCAATTAATGTATTCCCAACTATTATGCACCTATGTTTCTATTGATCCTATGTGTTATTGTATTTGTTCATTGTTATTTGCTCCCCGCCACCTTATACAATATGCCCGCCAGCACAGCGAAAAAGATCACGCCCATAATATCATAGCCCAGCGCGCCGCCCAGCAGGGTGCTGATGCCGTGTTCCATATTCAAATGCTGCAAGCCTCTTGCAATGCCATCGTTTACGGTTAAAAAAGCAACGATTACACCTGCAATTGCGCCACCTGCCACCAACCCGGTTGCAAATAAATTGCCTTTGCCCAGGTCTTCTTCGCCGGCGGCGGTTTGTTCTCCTTTCTTTTTTGCCTTCCACTCCACCAAACCTCTTATTAACCCCCCTATGAAAATGGGCAATGTAGTTGCCAGCGGAAGGTATAAACCGATGGCAAATGACAAGGCTTTAATGCCGCAGAGCTCTACCACCACCGCAATAAAAACGCCCACCAGCACGTACTGCCAGTCGAGGTTAAACGACAGCACGCCTTTTATTAAGGTCGCCATTAAGGTTGCCTGGGGAGCGGCATAGGTGGTTTGACCGATAGCATGATGAATGCCTTCGCTCAGCATTTGCGGTGTTGGCGTGTCCAGCACTTTTATGGTTAAGCCAATGGCCAGCGATGAAACAATTACTCCTATGAACAATGCCAACTGCTGGTAACGGGGCGTAGCGCCTACGATATAGCCCGTTTTAAGATCCTGGGAGGTGGCGCCGGCATTGGCGGCAGCAATACATATCATTCCCCCCACTACCAGCACCATGGGTTCGTATGATTTGCCCGTCCACCCCACCGCAATAAAAATAAGACATGTGCCTAAAATGGTGGCGATGGTCATGCCCGACACCGGGTTATTGGAAGAGCCTATCAAGCCTACTATCCGGGAAGAAACGGTTACGAAAAGGGCGCCAAACACCACAATCAGCAGTCCTACCAGCAGGCGACTGATTACATTTTCACCCGGAATAAAGGGCAATACCGATACAATCAACACCAGCCCGGCACTTCCGAATCCCACTATTTTAAGGCTCAGGTCGCTTTCGGTGCGGGACTGTGCTGTTGCTGTTTTGCCGCCATTTTTTTTGAGCGAGCCCATGCTGCTTTTTACCGAGGAAATAATAGTGGGTAATGTTTTGATCAGCGTAATAAATCCACCCGCAGCTACGGCCCCGGCACCTATTTGCCGGATATATGCCCAGTAAATAGCGGTAGAAAAATCGTTAAATGTTTGCGTGTCGGGGTCCCATCCGCCCTTACCACCGGGTTGGTCAATGTCTGCCAGTACGCCCAGCTTCATTAACTGGGTAGCGATAGCTTCCGCAGGCACCAGCGTAGCCAGCAATGGAATTAACGCAAATGATGCCAGCACACTGCCGGCGACCAGCACCCCGCTTATTTTGGGTCCGATGATGTACCCCACTCCCAGGTATTCAGGTGTAATTTCGCCACTGATTTTTGCTGAGGGGAGAAATGGATTGACCTGCCGGGTCATGAATGCCGGTGTTTCGGCAATTACATGAAATATTTTCTGCAAAAAAGCATACACCAGGGCGTAACCCAATCCTATGAAAGCCGTTTTGGCAAAATCACCACCTTTTTCCCCGGCTTTCAGTACCGCGGCACAGGCTGTGCCTTCTGGGTAAGGGAGGGTATCGTGTTCTTTCACAATGAGGGGCCGGCGCAGGGGAATCATCATCAATGTGCCCAGGATGCCACCCAGGATGGCGAGCGTTAGAATGGTGATATAGCTAAAATAATCTTCGTTGGCTTTATCGCTTAAAAATAAAAACCCGGGGAGGGTGAATACCACGCCTGCGGCAATGCTTTCACCTGCTGAGCCGGTTGTTTGAATGATATTATTTTCAAGGATGGTGGTTTTTAAAAAAATACGGCTGAGTGTTATGGCCATCACGGCGATGGGTATGGAAGCCGATACGGTTAAGCCTGCTTTAAGTGCAAGGTAAACGGTTGCTGCGCCAAAGATGATCCCGAAAGCAGAACCGGTAATAACGGCTTTAAGGGTGAACTCGGCCATTTTTGTTTCGGGGGCAATAAAGGGCTGAAAGTTTTTTCCACTCATGGTTGTGGTTTTATGTGAGGAAGATAAAGAAAAAGCAGGATTCGCGAAAGACAGTTCCTTTATAAGGTCATTGCGATCCGCCCTTTATAACGTCATTGGCAAGCGTAAAAGGAAGAAGGAAGTTAGACAGAAATATACACGCTGTGGCACTCCGCGTAAGCGGTGCATTGAGACCATTAAAAATCAATTGTGCACGAAATAATCTCCAAAGCGCGATGCGCATAGTATGCAGCCAATAATTTAGTAAGTGGCAACCTTCACAATAAATAAATCAGCCTCCGCACAATGAGATTGCCACGGTTCCTGTAAATGTTTACTGAACGCATCAATCCGTTTAGGAGTCTCGCAATGACGTTCGAGGATGAAACCGTCATTGCGAAGCGTTGCAGGCTGATGGAA
>CAYMKT010000218.1:0-3956 GCA_964391065.1 uncultured Terrimonas sp.
GTTGTAAAGACTGTGTTCAACGTTATGCCTGTTATTGCCTGAACAATGCGGCTAAAAATAAAAATAGCCCAATGATCAGCATCAATATGCTTAATATGGAGGAAAGCGATCGCTGTACGCCAGGATATTCCTGTTTTAATTTTTTATAGGCCACCTGATGCTGAATCTGAGCCAACAGTAAGCCAATGACTCCGTACCCAATCATAATAAGGCCGATCGTTCTGGGCGTGATGAGCCGTGGCCCTGGATTTTCTTTTTGCACTTCCTCGAAAAATTTATAGATCGTAAAACCAAAAGATATCAGCGCCGTAGCTGTTCTTATCCACGACATCAATGTGCGTTCATAGGAAAGCGCTGTACGCTCATAAGATAAACCTGTTCTTGTATCCGACAATTCAGTACGGTGCTCCGATAAAGCACTGCGATGCTCGGATAATTCGGTACGGTGTTTTGATAATTCGCTGCGATGTTCTGAAAGCTCGGTCCGGTGCTCTGATAGTGCAGTACGATGTTCTGAAAGATCCGTTCTGTGTTCCGACATGTCGGTTCTGTGCTCCGACATTTTTGTCCGGTGCTCCGACATATGCGTCCTGTCCTTTGAAAGCTCGCCGGATAGTTCTTCTCCTTCCAGTTCCGCTTCATCCTTAGCAATTTTTTCTTCTATACTCTTTTGCAATTCCGTTGGCTCGTTTTCTTCCAGGTTTTTTTCATTTCCGGACCTTTTTTCTTCCGGGGCTATATTTTTATTATTTTGCTCAGCCATGTTTTTTAGTTTTTTTATCGGTGATTATAATGTTGTCTTCTTTGCAGTTGAATCTTTTTGCATCTCCCCAGTTAACATAAACAAGGTCTGCGCCGGTGAAGTCGGCGTTGTGAAGCCGTGAATGAGAAAAATCGGTATTGACAAGTTTTGCATTCCGGAAAGATGTTCCGAATCTGGTGGTAATAAAGAACGCCACCTTTCGCAGGCCTTCGAATCCCTTTGCCCCGCTCAATGCTCTTTTGCTTATAAACATACATGTAGTTGCCAGGATCAACGGGCCATACCAACTGGCAAGGCTTTGGCCGAACATACCGCCCGACAAAGCTACGATGGTGAAGAGCACATTCGACAGGTTGCCGGCTGCAGCCCTTGCGATGGTTCCTATAATGATCATTATAACCAGCAAAATTAAGACAAGCCCCTGGTATAAAAGCGCGCTGCCGGTACCCAACCCTGATATTTTTACAATCACTACAAGCACGAGCGTAACAATAATGACCGGAATGATCAAATTTTTAATCGCATCATGACCGCCTTTCCACAGCGTATAAATAAGAAAGAGCACCATTATACCTATGGTTATAAAACCCACCATTCTTATCTTTTGTTCCGGGTCGTTTATCATGGCTTTAATAACCTTACCCAATTGAGCAGATACGTACCCGGAAAATAATGAAATGGCCAGCGCCACAACGAAGATCAGTACAATGGTAAGCGGCGTTATCCCTGTTCTTACATTCGCCAGGTTGGCGCCTGTAAGGTTGGCGCCGCTGAAATCAGCCCCGCGAAGATCACTGCCGGAAAAATTGGCGTAGCTGAGATCTTCATTTTTAAATGATGCTTTTTGAAGATTTTTATTTGAATTGTCTTTAGACATAATGTATGTATTAACCTGGTAGAGTAAATCATTACGATTGCCGTTTATTCGCGAGACCGCCTTTTGCAAACTTAGTGCAGCAAAAAGCTTAATCGCCCGGTAGCCGCTGCCGAACCTGGGTTCGGGGCTGGCCCTGAGGTATCATACCTCTGAAGCAGCATTATTTTTTAGTTTTTCCTTCCTTGCCTGTATGATCTCTTTTTGTTCCAGCAACTCCTTACTTAAAAAATAATTCAGGAATGTGCGGATCAGCGCAATAGCGCCCAGTTCTACAAGATGCGCCGTGGTTGGCGATATAATGGTACCTACGATATCCGCCGCCAGTTGAAACTCCAGCGCTACCACCAGCCAGCCGCCAAACAACATCCTGAAATTGGTGTGCAGCGGATGATCGGCCGGCGAACTTCTCTTTTCCCGGATGCTTCTTCTCAGTGCCATAACCACTCCTATCACAATACATAACAGCGAAAGGCCATTGAGCAGAATTTCCACCAATTCACCCCACCTGTCAAGTGTGCTTCTTAGGAATTCAATTATTTCATGCATGTTTGATCTTTTTAAATGGTTACCTGAAAAGTTGTGCAGATAAAAACAAGCGATATAATAAGAGTGGTGATGAAAGAAATAAACTGATTGCTCACCGGTTTAAGGCTTAGTTCTTTATTTGTCATATTTGCTTCATTTCATCATGGCTGTTAAAGATGATCACCAGTGGTATCGCCAGGAAAATAAACAGGATCGCTAATAAGACAAACCCGATGTCGAGTAATTTTTTCATATGCAGTATATTTAATTGGAATGCGTTGGAAACATTTTACCAATTTGTTTGCATATCTTATTAATTATTCTTGCTTCCTTCCTGATGTTTACCAACGCAAACCGTATTGATTTATACAGATCGGGGCGTGCTGCCATGGAAATTGTAATCCTCAATACGGCCTGCGGTGATATTTTTTTAATTGAATAATTAAAAAAGAATTACCGGTCACTTATAACCAGATTAACGCACTATCATTATTGTGCATGTCCTTTTTCAAGTTGCGCCATAGCTGCTTCCACAGCTTTTTGAGCGCTTAGCGAGTCTGCTTTTTGCCTTGGTGGAAAATTCGCGAAACTGGACAAATGTTCTTTCAGAAATGGCTGCGCTGCGGCTGGCGCCCACATTTTAGCGGCAAAGAACTTACGTCCGATATAACCCCATTCATGGCTTTCAGGATCCATTTTTTCCATAGGATCCATCAGCAGGTTAAACAGGTAAGGCACGTTGGGATACTTTTTCTCGTTCCACCAACTTCCGTCATATTTAACGCCGATGTGCATTTTCCATGCATCCACCCTGACGGCCATGAGGTCGGTTTCATCATAATAAAAGAATTCCCGCCGTGCAGATTTTTCTGATTTCCCGCTCCAGTAGTCCGTTTGATCATATCCGTCCAGGTGAACTTTATACGTCATGTCACCCATTTTATAGCCTTTGAGCAAATCCTCTTTCAGGTTGGGCAGGCCGGCGATAGATGCAAGCGTAACAAAAATGTCCTCGTGGCTTTGCAGACCGTTAAAATCAGAACCCGGTTTTATAACGCCGGGGTATTTGATGAGCATGGGAACACGAAGGCCACCTTCCCATGTTGTTCCTTTTTCGCCGCGGAAAGGTGCGTAACCACCGTCGGGCCATAACATCAGTTCATTACCATTATCAGTAGTGTAAATAACAATCGTATTGTCCTCTATACCCATTTCTTTGATCTTGCCGAGGATTTTTCCGATATGCTCATCATGCTCAAGCATTCTGGCACGGTAAACGTCTTCTTCCGCGCGGCCTTCTTTTACAGCCTGCTGAACATATTTTGGCTGGGGGTGGCTCCAAATGTGAACAGCAGTGGTATTGAACCATAAAAACATGGGCTTATCGCTTCCTTTCTGACGATCCATCCAATCAAGGGTAACATCCAGCACTTCCGCGTCGAATGTTTCCATGCGTTTGCGGGTAAGAAATCCGGTGTTCTCAATTTTTTGCTTACCCACTTTTCCCCAACGATCTTCCACTGTAGCATCGTCCGTATCGGTAGCCCATGCGTGCAGAACGCCCCGTGGACCAACTTTTTTAGTGTAGTCGGGATTTTTCTGGCCAGGATAATCCAGTTCTTCGGGTTCTTCTTCTGCATTTAAATGATAGAGATTTCCGAACCATTCATCAAAACCATGTACGGTTGGGAGAAATTCGTTTCTGTCGCCTACGTGATTTTTTCCGAATTGACCTGTGGTATAACCCTGTGATTTGAGCACTTCAGCAATGGTAGGATCTTCTTTCTGAAG
>CAYMKT010000219.1:0-3941 GCA_964391065.1 uncultured Terrimonas sp.
ACTTATTTTATATATCCCAGTATTTTCATCATGCTTTGGGCCGATTGTTCTTTGGCATATAACCAATCCACCAGTTTCCCGTTTTTATCGTATTCAACAATTACATGTTTTGGAGAGGGGATGAGGCAGTGTTTGATTCCGCCATAACCGCTGATCTGGTCCTGGTAGGCGCCGGTATGAAAAAAGCCGAGGTACAGCGGTTCGCCATTAACAATTTTGGGAAGAAAAACCTCGTTGATATGTTCTTCTGAATCGTAATAATCGTGGCTGTCGCAGGTCATGCCACCCAGCACCACCCGTTGATAATCTTCCTCCCATTTATTGATGGGCAGCAATAAAAAGCGCTCCCCAATGCCCCATGTATCGGGTAAGGTAGTAATAAACGACGAATCGATCATGTACCATGTTTCGCGGTCGTTCTGTACTTTTTGCCCTACAATACTATAAATATGCGCCATGCTTTCGCCTACGGTAAAACTGCCAAACTCGGTGTAAATATTCGGCATAGGAACCTTCGCTTTTTTACAGGCGCTCTTTATGTTACGAACAATTTCATTGATCATAAACTGGTAATTGTAGTCGAAGCCAAGCGAATGCTTGATGGGGAACCCGCCGCCGATATTGATGGAGTCGAGTTCAGGACAAATCTTTTTCAACTGGCAATACAGGTGAATGATCTTGTTCAATTCGCTCCAGTAATAAATATCATCTTTAATGCCCTTGTTCAGGAAAATATGCAGCATCTTCAGTTGGAACTTATCTTCATTGCCCTCGATCTTATCCACATAAAACTCGAGAATATCCCTTGCCCGCATGCCCAGGCGGGATGTGTAAAATGGAAAGGTCGGCTCTTCCTCCGCAGCTACCCGTATCCCTAATTTAAACGGCACTTTTACCGACCGGCGATAAGCATCTAATTCTTCTTTATTATCCAGAACTGGAATTACATTCTTAAAACCCGTATTCAAAAGCCGGGCTATACGCGAGGTATAGCCTTTTTGTTTGAACCCATTGCAGATGACATGAATGTCTTTGTTGATTTTTCTTTTTTCATACAGCTTGTTAATGATCTCAATATCGTATGCGTATGAAGTTTCGAGATGAATTTCATGTTTAAGCGCTTCTTCCACTACAAATGAAAAATGTGAGCTCTTGGTGCAATAGCAATAAAAGTATTTCCCTTCATACTTGTGCTTCCTGAAAGCTTCCTTGAACATCTGTTTGGCCTTGTCTATCTGCATGCCAATTTTAGGCAGGTAGGTCAGTTTGAGTGGCGTTCCGTATTTGTCGATAATGGCTTTCAGGTCCAGCCCGTTAAAACGAAGGTAGCCGTCTGTTACTTCAAAACCTTCCTGCGGGAAGTAGAACGTTTGCTTCACCAGGTCGGTGTATGATTTGTTCATCTTTTCTGTTGCCTGTTGTAAGGGTGAATAATGATTTGCAAATGTAGTTCTTTGATGTTAGCCCAATAAAAAACCGGTGGCGAATTTTTCGCTACCGGTTAGTGACTTATTGCCGGAGAAAATTGTTCAATTCGCTCCCGTTTGTGATTATTTTACGGAAGCTACTAATTTCCTGAAGCTTTCGGGCTCATTCATAGCAAGGTCTGCTAACACTTTTCTATCCAAACCCACCCCTTTCTGGTTGAGTTTATGGATAAATTCGGAGTAAGTTAATCCTTCTTCACGAACCGCCGCATTAATACGGGCTATCCATAAAGCGCGATATTCTCTTTTTTTCAGTTTGCGTCCAACGTAGCTGTACGTCAATCCTTTTTCTACTACATTTTTGGCAACGGTTAACACGTTTTTACGCTTGCCGTAAAAGCCCTTGGCGGCTTTCAGTATCCTTTTTCTGCGTGCCTTGGATGCAACTGCATTTACTGAACGTGGCATATGGTATTAAGTTTTAAGTGTTGGTACGGCATATTTAGTACCTCAACTGATTTTTAAAATTTTTTTACGCTTGCTGCTAACCTTTATAAAGGCAGGAGCATTACTTCAAACGCAGGAGGCGTTTCACGAAATCCATATTGGATGGGTGAACCTGACCATCAATTCTCATTCCCCGTTTGCGTTTTGTTGATTTTTTAGTGAGGATGTGGCGACGGAAAGCTTTTTGATGTGTGATCTTTCCTGTAGCCGTTACTTTAAACCTTTTCTTTGCGCTTGAATTGGTTTTAACCTTTGGCATGTGAGTAAAAGTATTTATGTTATACCCGTGGGGCGGCTTCGAACAGACGAAACACTTATGGAGCCTTTGGGGCAATCTGCGCGGGTCATTGCGATGCAAACAACCGGTGCGCACCCGTTTTGCGGGCTGCAAAGGTATATAAATAGCTTTAAAAAATGTAACTTATTTTGGAAAACAATGAGACAGCGTTCTTAAAATTCCTTTTTGTGCTTTAAAGGCTATCCTTTAATTTCGCTTCCTAATGCAACTCAGCACCAAACATTTGTTGGGCATTAGGGACCTCACTCCACGGGATATTCAACTTATTTTAGATACTGCCACGCAATTCAAGGAGGTTTTACAGCGTCCTATTAAAAAAGTACCCACACTCAGGGATGTTACTATTGTTAACCTGTTTTACGAAAGCTCTACCCGCACCCGTATTTCTTTTGAACTGGCCGAAAAACGGTTAAGCGCTGATACCATTAATTTTACCGCCAGCGGTTCTTCCGTATCCAAAGGTGAGACTTTGTTAGACACGGTGAATAACATCCTTTCTATGAAAGTAGACATGGTGGTGATGCGGCATAGTGCAAGCGGCGCCCCTCATTTTCTGGCAAAACATATACCGGCAGCCATTGTGAATGCCGGGGATGGCATTAACGAACATCCCACGCAAGCGCTGCTTGATGCATTTTCGATGCGTGAACATAAGGGTACCCTGGAGGGCTTGAAAGTGGCTATTATTGGCGATATTATGCATTCCCGGGTGGCATTGAGCAATATTTACCTGTTAAAAAAGATGGGAGCCGAAGTAACGGTGGCCGGCCCGCCCACGCTTATCCCTCCCTTTATGCAAAAAGCTTTTGATATCCGGGTGGAGTATAACGTACGTAACGCATTGAAATGGTGCGATGTAGCTAATGTATTGAGAATTCAATTAGAACGTCAAAATCAGGTACTCTTTTCATCACTCCGCGAGTATAATCTTGCCTATGGTATTAACAAGAAGATGTTGGATGAGTTGGATAAAGAGATTTTGATTATGCACCCCGGGCCCATTAACCGCGGGGTTGAGTTGGATAGTGACGTGGCCGATTCAAAACAATCGATTATTTTACAGCAGGTTGAGAATGGTGTAGCCACCCGTATGGCAGTGTTGTATTTGCTGGCCGGAGGAAGGGAAGAGAATGCCTGAAGAAGTGGTAAGTGGTAGGTGGTAAGTGATAAGTTTTAAGTGTTAATAAATAATGACAGCATACCGCAGGCAAAGAAATACTGGCTTGGTTTGAAAAATATCTAATCTCCAATCTCCAATTGTGTATGAAACGAATTGCTTTATTCCCCGGAACTTTTGATCCTATAACGATAGGTCACCTCGATATCATTAACCGTTCACTTCCCCTGTTCGATAAACTCTTTATTGGAATAGGCAAGAATGTGAACAAAACGGCGATGTTCTCGGAGTCGCAACGGCTTAAATGGATTAAGGAGATATTTAAAGATGAGCCCAGGGTTGAAGCAGTGATGTACGAAGGGTTAACCGTAGAGTGTTGCCGGAAAGTTAATGCAAATTTTATTTTAAGAGGCATACGCTATGTGAGTGATTTTGAGTACGAAAAGGCGATTGCCGATATGAACCGGAGCCTGGTGCCTGAGATAGAATCCATCTTTCTGACCTGCCTTCCGCAATATACATCGGTCGCTTCAACATTGATAAGAGACGTTATTCGTAATGGTGGCGACGCCACCCAATTTTTGCCCGAAGC
>CAYMKT010000220.1:0-3888 GCA_964391065.1 uncultured Terrimonas sp.
GATCTCCCCATGCGAAGCACGAGTAGTCTGCCAATAATGAGAAAAAGGCAATTTCCCCGGTGAGTAAACCAGCCTCTGAACAGGGGGACTGATTCTCCGCCGCGGCGGATCGCAGTGAGGTTTCAAAATTCAATACCCACCTGCGATATCCCGTGTTAAATCAATCGCAGCACCTCTTACCATGTTTACTACCGGGTAAAGTTTCCAATGATCCTTGTCAACCTGTTCCAGTTGCCAGTTATTGGCAGGATCGGCTAATCGCTTTTTTAAAGTCCTGGGAAATGCATTGGCGGCTCTTGCATTTTCCCATGTCTTAATGGCTGCAAATATTTCATATTTCTTCGGACAGGATTCGACTGATACTTTTGAAAGGTCAATCATATATGTGGCGCCTACACCTACGGAAATGGCTTCGATGTGTTCATAATCCGCTACACTTGAATTCGGATGGAGCGCGAAATTAATTCCAAATGTTGCGGGAAAATAATTGGCATATGCTACATCCCGCAGATCCTTACCCTCTGATGTTGTGGTGCCCCATTGTCTTGATGCCAAATCATACATATTTAAACCTCCCCCAACATTCCATACACTTTGATAATGCCATGAACCTTCCGAAAGGGTAGCGCCCATGATTCGCAGGTGGGGAAGACGATAATTTGCAGCGCTTTCAAATAATTTTCGATGAAACCGTTTTACGGAGTAATACCCATGTCCCTGGTTAAAAAGAAATTCCTGCCCATCCCAGTCATGATAATAGATCCCATTGATATAACTCATATCGGCATAATAGGCGGCAATGGAATCCTGCAATAGCATGTTTGGAATCAACCCATCGTAACCATAGCCAATGGTAACTTGTAATTTGTATAGGGTATCTCCTTTTTGGTGAGGGGTTGCTGTGGTTCCCCAATGACCGCGAACAACATCCTGAAGCGTATACGGCGGGGTTGTGGAAATTCCTTTGTAGTATATAATCTCATTTCCTATTTTAATAAAATTCAAGCTTACTTCGTGCCCCTCCCAACTCCCGATTTCATCTAAATACCTGGGATCTGATACTTCAATGCCTGTTGCAGTAGCTGATATCTCTTTGGCTAATATTCTTTTCACCTGGTAACAAAGGTCTTTACTGGGTGTTGGACTCACATCTTTTGTTCCCTTTCTTAAGGAAGTCATAATAGTATGCCTTCCGGCCCAAATACCAAGCGGGTTTGAAATATCCGTAAATTCCTTATGCGATTTTCCACCCGTGGTAAAATGAAGGGGTTTCTTTTGAAACGAAGCGCCATCAATATATCCACCGTCTCCCCGGTCAACACCAAACATCTCCAGGTCTTCAAACTGAATGGCTTTGAAACCAAGTTGCTGAGCATAAGCAATAATACTGTCATAATTCTTTCCGGAAGATGCAATATCGGGAACGTACGCGGCGGGATCTTTTATCCATTTACCATCTACTGTTGGGTAGGGGAGTCCTTCAGATTGAACAATATTTTTAATGACTGTCATTAACGCGATACTATCTGCCGACCCCCACAATGCAATTTTTGAACCGATATAATCCACACCGGGTATCGGTTCCACCTCAATATGATTGGGTTTATTGGTTGGTAATTGGGGAATTAACGAGAATGAAATCGTTTTTTCCCTCGTTCTGTCCGAGGCATGATAGGCAATTGAAATTCTTCCCTGTGCATCCACCTCAGCAGAATTTCCATATAAAATTCTATAATAGGGTTCGGGGTGTGCATAGAACGCCACATCACTTATGCCATCGCCCCCGATAGAAAATATCTGCCCTTCGTGCAAGGTTGGAGGCAAAGGAAATCGCGCTTTGTCCGGACTATGAATAACATATTGAAACGGCGCACAGTCACCTATGTTGCTTGATTTGCCACCCGTGGTAGCATCATTTAAAGATAAAACCCCGATGGCATAATTAACGGCATCAGCCGTATCTCTCGCTACGCCAATTACTTCTCCAAAAAGATTAGTGATATTGGTATGATAAGGCCCCCACTGAATATCATCAATCTCACTCCGGTGGGTAAGCGACTGCAAAGTCATTCTAAAATACTTCCTTTGGGTTTCAATTTTAACCTCGGCTATCGAGCCATTGGTATAATGTAAAGTGATAATATTATCGTTCTTTGAATAAGCTGCTGTTTGGGGTTCGTAATAGGCGCCGTTCCTGCTATTATACAGGCACAGCAAGGGCGACGGCTTCCCGCTAAACTCGGGGTTAGGCGTTTTACAGATGTTTTTCATGCTGGTGATAAAACCCCGGCTATTGATACTGATTTTGAAATAATCGGTGGAAAAGTCCGCCTGGGAATAACCGTTTTCTGAAGACAACATGAGTATGAAAAGGAACGAAAAAACGACCTTTTTAAACCAGGTGAATGTGTTTTTGTACATATTCATATTTTATTACTGCCGGATTGATTCATGAAATCAATCCAGCTTTTCGTTAAAGATGGTGGCATTTTGTAATCAAAAAAAATCCGCGCATACTAAACCAGGAATAGCCTGCATTTTACTGAAAAATATGGCTTATGCCGGCGTTTTTATCGATTTGTCTTTTGTCAACGTATTTAATAGGTAGTGCCCTGGATCAAATGTACTGCTCCGGTCGCAATTAAGCGCAAGTGTCCCGCTTGTGCCTGCACATAGCGTCATTCAATCAATCCTTTCCTGTTTAATAGAACGCGGCGGTATTATCACGGAAGATAGGTGGTAATGAAAAGTTTCTGCAGCAAAGCAGTTACCCGGAAATTCAGCGGCTGAGTAAAACATTCCATGCTTTCCATTCTTTTACATGGTCAGTTACGATTTTAAGTATCCCCGCAAAGGGAATAAATAAGATCATCCCCGATACGCCCCATACAATACCTCCTGCAATGATAAATACCAGCATGGCCCATGTACTTACGTTAAGTTTAGCGCCTACCACCCTGGGAAAAATCACATTTGCTTCGAGGTATTGAACAAATGAGAAAACACCTACTATGCCCAGTGGCACCCAGACTGATCCGGTGTCGATCCAGGAAAGTGATATAGGCAACAGGGCGCTTATAATAATTCCTATATAAGGTATCATCGTCATAATAGCTGTTAGAAACCCGAATAAGACAGCATGTTTTACACCCAGGGCCGTCAATCCAATACTATTCAGCACTCCCACAATGAAGTATACCAGCATCATTCCCTTAATGTAATTAAAGTAGGTATGAACAGTTTTTCTTAACACGGAATGTAATACGTTCTTGTGTTTTTCACCCGAAAGCAATTCTATAAAAAGCACAAACGAGCGTCTGTTATAAAGGAACAACGCGGCGAATACAGGGGTAACAAATGTTATAAAAAGATTACCGGATATAGTTTTCAATAAAGCCGGAAGTAAAGTGTCAGAACTTGCGGTACTCTTTTTTTGGTTTTGAAACCATTCATTTTGTTCACCTGGCGAAATGGCAAAAGTCTTTTCTATCCATAATTGCAATTCATTAATGGAAGGTGAAATCTTTTCTCTCAACAAAGGTAAATCCCGTTGAAACGTTTTTAGCTGCAGCAGAAGCACCCAGGTAAGCGCAACAAAAATAATGATCACCACAGCAAGGGATGCCGTAACCGCCATTGTTTTTGACCAGCGGTGGTTTTCCAGCCAGCTACATGACGGATACAATACAACGGCAATGAACAAACCATACGACATCGGAACGAATAATAGTCGTCCTGAATAGAGTAATAACAGAACAATAGAAACGATTACCAAATGCCTGGCAGTTGATGATGTTTGATTGATGCTGGTCATGTGTTGATGTTGTTAGGTACAATGATAATTTATTTACCAACACCAATAGCCTGAGCCTGATAAGGAATTGGCAT
>CAYMKT010000221.1:0-3811 GCA_964391065.1 uncultured Terrimonas sp.
ACCTGATATGGGTGGCATGGGTTACTAAACCATCAATATCCGTTAAAGCGGATAATAGCATAGAAAATATCCCGTTTCTGCAAAGAGATGGGATATTTTTTTAGGTACGAGCCGCAACACCAGGCGGCAGCACTCAATTAGGAGCCGAAAGCCAGTACACTTATTGTTGTTTTTGACACTCATAGCTCAAAGCTGGTAGCTGTTACCCGGCACCTTAATCCTCACAGCTCCCAAAAACATCCTACATTCGTGTTTTTAAATTTTTAATGCTGCTTGATGAAACTTTACTCCATTAACACTGGTTATTTTAAATTGGATGGTGGCGCAATGTTTGGCGTAGTGCCCAAATCAATATGGAGCAAGCTGAATACGGCCGATGAAAATAACTTATGCACCTGGGCCATGCGCTGCCTGCTTGTTGAAGATGGCGACCGGCGGATTTTGATAGACACCGGTATCGGCAATAAACAGGACGCCAGATTTTTCAGTCACTATTATTTACACGGAGACGACAGCCTCGACAAATCGCTTGCCAGTCATGGCTTCCGCCGCGACGACATTACCGATGTGCTGCTCACTCATTTGCATTTTGATCATGTGGGCGGAGCTGTCGCCATTGAAGGAAATAAAATGGTACCCGTGTTCAGAAACGCAACGTACTGGAGCAACGAACAACACTGGCAGTGGGCAACCAAACCTAACGACAGGGAAAAAGCGTCCTTTCTCAAAGAAAATATACAGCCCATACAGGATAGCGGCAAACTCAAATTTATTAAAGTAAAGGAAGATATCCCTTTCTCGGAAAATATAACGATCCGTTTTGTAAACGGACATACCCGGGCCATGATGCTTCCGCAAATCAACCATTATAAAGGAAAGACAATTGTTTATGTAGCCGACCTCCTTCCGTCAACCGGGCATATTCCTATCCCGTACGTAATGGCCTATGATATGTTTCCGCTAACCACTTTACAGGAAAAGAAAGCTTTTTTGCAGGAAGCGCTGCAAGACAATTTCATCCTGTATTTTGAACACGACCCTGTAAATGAATGTTGCACACTTAGCATGACAGAAAAAGGAATACGGGTAAAGGATGTCTTCAAACTCAGCGAAATAGGATGACTATTGCATTTAACAAACCTCATTCCGCGTAATTCTGTAAAGCGCAAAGACTATTGAGCCATTTTCATTGTATTGCCATAAACTATCTTTCTTATCTTCAATCCTACAATGATTGATTGATGTACAGGCTGTTTTTTCTTCTCTTTCCCTTATCCGCATTTTCGCAACAACCGGATTATGATATACTCATACGCAATGGTAAGATCATTGACGGCGCCGGTAATAACTGGTATTATGGAAGTGTGGCAATTAAAGACGGTAAGATCGCTGATGTTGGCAGAACGGTTGCTGGAACTGCCGCTACAACCATTGATGCCACAGGATTGATTATAGCGCCGGGTTTCATTGATGTGCATACTCACATCGAAGGCGATGAAGAAAAAGACCCCACTGCAGCCAGTTTTATTTATGACGGCGTTACTACCGTTATTGCCGGCAACTGCGGCGCCTCCAATACAGACATCGGAAAATATTTAAGCTGGATCGATTCGCTTCATTTATCCGTAAACGTGGCCACACTCATTGGCCATAACGATGTGCGAAAGACAATAATGGGCAGGGCTAACCGTAACGCATCACCGGAAGAAATGCGGCAAATGGAATCACTGGTTGCCAGGGCCATGCAGAATGGCGCCGTGGGCATGTCGACCGGGCTTATTTATATACCCGGAACCTATACGCAAACACCGGAAATTGTAGCGCTTGCAAAAGTGGTATTCCAATACAAGGGCATATATGCTACACATATGCGGGATGAAGGAGATAGTGTAGCCGAAGCTATTAATGAAGCCATTACCATAGGCAGGGAAGCAAATGTGCCGGTACAAATATCCCATTTTAAACTGAGTGGTCAGCAAAACTGGGGAAGAAGTAAAGAAACCTTACAAATGGTTGAAACAGCAAGGCAGCAAGGCGTGGATGTAACCATCGACCAGTATCCTTACACCGCCAGCAGTACCTCCATCAGCACGTTGTTACCAGATGAAATACTGGCAGATGGGCAGGATTCTATCATCGCGAGATTACAAAACGATGTCACCAAAAAATATGTTATCGATTACATGCTGAAGCGTTTAAAGAAAAGAAAATTAAAACACTTCAGTTATGCCGTGGTGGCGAGTTACAGAGCCGACAGCAGCTATAACGGCAAAAGCATTGAAACCATTAACCTGATGAAAGGAAGGAAGCACAAGGCCAAACACGAGGCGGAAACCGTTATCGACATTATGCTTAACGGAGGCGCTGGCGCTGTGTTTCATGGAATGAGCGAAGAAGATGTGAAACGCATCATGCAATATCCTTTCAACATGTTTGCAAGCGATGCTTCTATACGGATATGGAATGCCGGAAAACCACACCCACGGGGTTATGGAACCAATGCGAGAGTGCTGGCAAAATATGTACGGGATGAAAAAGTAATTTCCCTCGAAGAAGCCATACGAAGGATGACATCTTTGCCGGCGCAAAAATTCCAGTTACAGCAAAGAGGGCTAATTAAACCCGGTATGGCCGCCGATATTGTTATTTTTGATGAGCAAACCGTACAGGATATGGCCACTTTTGAAAGTCCTCATGCGTATTCAAGGGGCTTTATATATGTGATGGTAAATGGCAAAATAACCGTTGACCAGGGGAAGCACAATGGCACAAGAAATGGAACCGCACTTTATGGGCCTGGAAAACAATAACGCCCTTACGTTCATCATCTAAATTGTAAACATGAAGAAAATAATACAGGCGCTGCTGATCATTTTTACCTGCACGATGAGTTTTTGCACACCTGAAAAGGAAATGGATAAGGAAGAGTGGGTATCGCTTTTTAACGGAAAGGATATTGATGACTGGATAGTGAAGATTCATCACCACGAAACAGGCGACAACTATGGCAATACTTTTCGCGTGGAAGATAGCTTAATAAAAGTGCGATACGACAAGTACGACGCGTTCAATGAACGGTTCGGGCATTTGTATTTCAAAAAGCCCTTTTCGTACTATCACCTGGTGGTGGAATACCGGTTTACGGGAATATGGCGCGAAGATGCGCCTTCCTATACCATAAAAAACAGCGGTGTAATGCTGCACTCACAGGACCCCCATACCATGCCACGTGAACAGGATTGGCCTATATCTGTTGAACTGCAGTTGCTTGCTGGTTTGGGCGATGGTAACCCCCGCCCCACTGGTAATATGTGCTCGCCCGGAACCGATGTGGTATTTGAAGGAAAAATAGATCCAAGGCATTGCATTGAATCATCTTCGAAAACCTACGAAGGAGATCAATGGGTGAGGGCTGAAGCTATTGTATTAGGCGATTCACTCATTACGCACATTATTAACGGTGATACCGTTCTTCAATATTCCAAACCCCAAATTGGCGGCGGCGTTGTAAACAATTATGATTCGAGCATTAAAAAAAATGGTCGGTTATTATCGTCGGGATTTATAGCCCTGCAAAGTGAAGGACAGGAAATTGATTTTCGCAAAGTGGAAATACTGAACCTTGAAGGCTGTACAGACCCCAAATCAAAAAACTATAGAAGTTATTATATGAAGAACGACCCATCGAAATGCGAGTGATGATGGGTGGGGAGGTATCACCCCATCTACCAAATTTTCACCCGCACACTATCTGCACGATACATTTTTTGACCAGGTTGCACATTAAATGCCTTATAAAATTCCGGCATGC
>CAYMKT010000222.1:0-3799 GCA_964391065.1 uncultured Terrimonas sp.
CTTCCGTTTGAAATTCTCACCAATGATAAAATTAATGCCTCTAAAACCGGTAACTGGTTTCAGGAAGAAGGTTTGGTGATTGCCCGGTTGGATAAACTGAGCAGGGATGAAGATCTGCAGGAAAAACTGAAGGTTACTGATTGGGACTTGATAATAGTGGATGAAGCCCATAAAATGTCTGCATCTTTTTTTGGGGGGAAGTCAAATTGGCTATGATATAGAAAGCCTTTGCGGCCGCACCGGCAACCTGCGGTTTATTGAAGTAAAAGGCAGAAAAAAGGATGCTGCAATGGTTACCATTACAAAAAATGAGATCATTTACGGGCTCAACCTGCCGCAGCAGTTTATCCTGGCCCTGGCTTTTGTAGATGGCAAATCGGTGGAAGTGCATTATGTGCAAAATGCTTTTCGCTTTGAGCTCGACTTTGGGGTAACCTCCGTTAATTTTAATGTAAAGGACTTATTGACCAAATCGGTTCATCATCAAACCATAATTCTTAAAGAATAGAATAGATTTTTTGCGAAAAGTATCGAAAAGTGATACCTTTCGCAAAATTTTACTCTTCTGGCACAAGACATAACATACAATTCCATTGCTGTCTGGGCAGAAGCCTTACTAGCTCAGGGCAGGTATGGGTTTGCCTTATTTGAACTAAAAGAGAAGAACGCCACCCTGAGCGACTCCGCCATAAAATTTGCACTGAAACGATTGACAGACAAGGGAAAGGTATTGTCCATTTTCAAAGGGTACTACCTCATTATTCCGCCACAATATGCCTCCAAAGGTATTCTGCCGCCCCATTTGTACTTAGACGCCTTTATGAACCACCTGGGACGTCCGTATTATGTAGCTTTGCTCAATGCCGCTGTTTTTCATGGAGCAGCTCACCAGCAACCGCAGGAATATTTTGTGGTCACTTCTTTCCCGGTACTGAGACCCACAAAAAAGAAAGGATTAAAGATCAATTATATCAGTGTAAAAAATATTCCCGGAGTACTTCTGGAAAAACAAAAGACCGAAGCCGGGTACCTGAATATTTCCAATGCTGCGCTCACCGCCTGCGATCTGGTACAGTATGAAAAAAGGATTGGCGGCATCAACCGTGCTGCTACCGTACTGAACGAACTGGCCGAAGCAATAAAGCCCGCCGACTTTTCCCGGGCATTGTTGCAGCACAGCCATGTTACAGCTTTGCAAAGAGTTGGTTACCTTTTAGAAACTGTTTGTTATAACCGGGAACTGGCCGATGAACTGTTTGCGTCTATAGAAAAGGAAAAGCTGAAACTGTTTCGCATTCCGCTAAAGCCGGGGAAAGATATGCAGGGGCATTCTTCAGGCAATCGCTGGAAGGTGATCGTAAATACCGAAATTGAGATAGACGAATGATACCCCAGGCATACATAACAGAGTGGCGCCAAAGGGTACCCTGGCAAAGCAACGAACAGGTGGAGCAGTACCTGGTAATATGTCGTGCCCTGGTGGAAATATTTTCTGACAAATGGCTGGCCGGCAGCCTCGCATTCCGGGGCGGCACGGCCTTGCACAAGCTCTGGCTTAGTCCGCAGCCACGCTATTCCGAAGACATAGACCTGGTGCAGCTAAGAGCAGAACCTATAAAAGAAACAGTAGAGAAATTGCAGGCTGCTTTATCCTTCCTGGGTGAAGCTGCTGTAAAACCCAGGGGGAATGGCTTCCAGGTGATTTACCGCTTCAATTCTGAGTTTCCACCATCTGTAAAGCTGCGCCTGAAAGTGGAAACCAATACCCGGGAACATTTTTCGGTATTGGGCTATGAAAAATTCCCCTTTGAAGTACTATCTTCCTGGTTTACCGGCGCCTGCGAACTCACCACTTACAAACCTGAAGAACTGTTAGCCACCAAACTAAGGGCTCTGTACCAGCGCCGCAAAGGCAGGGACCTGTTTGACATGCATACAGCATTTACCCGCAACGGCAATCTGGATACAGCCGCTTTGCTGCACTGCTACAGGGAGTACATGAAACTTGCCGTGGCACGGCCGCCCACGCAAAAAGAATTTATGATGAATATGAAAGCTAAAATGCTGGACGATGAATTTTTGGGAGATATCACCGGCCTGCTTAGACCGGAGATAAACTACAACCCTGCTGAAGCATATGAATGGGTAAGAACACAATTGATAGAACAAATCTGACATGACGAAAAAGAAACGCATAGAAGTGGCCCTGCCATTGGATATTATTAACGATGCTTCCGCATACGATAAAATGCCGGGCATTGGTGCACATCCGAAAGGCATTCATCACTGGTGGGCAAGGCTGCCTTTGCCATCTGCAAGGGCTATTTTATTTGCTTCTTTGGTGGACGACCCTTCATCCAATCCTGATCAATTTCCTACCGAAGCCGAGCAGGAAACAGAAAGGGAACGCTTATTTGAGATCATCCGCAAACTCTGCCAGAAAAAAATACATACCCACCAGCAGGTATTTGAAGAAGCGCACCGGGAAATTTTAAAACATTGTGACGGGAAATTACCTACGGTGCTGGACCCCTTTGCCGGCGGTGGTTCTATACCACTGGGGCATGCGCCTTGGACTGCCTGTGCAGGCATCTGACCTCAACCCCGTGGCAGTATTGATCAACAAAGCACAACTGGAGATATGCAGCCTGGTCTTTACTTTTTGCCGATATGTGAAAACATTCTTCACCGTTTACAAAGGCCAGCCCCACGTAATCAATCTCATCAAAAGCATGTAATATATCATCGGTAAAAGTGGGGTAGAAAAAATCAGCCGCCGGGAAATCAATGCCATAGGCCTCATTGATTGAATCAATGGCGGCCAGTATCGTAGGCGGTGCGTCACTCCTTGCATAATTATTCTCCGCATAAGAATAGTACGTTACTGTACTACCATTATAAAAATATCCTTTATGCCCCTTATCGCCCCGAACGTTCACAAACATTTTGTCAGGCCCTACCATAGATACCTGGTTGTGATTGTTCTGGGTGATAATACCGCCGGCATTCGTTTTATCGATGGCAACATCCAGCGTATAACTGCACGATGAAAGATCGCCGATTACATCGCTCATCCTGTCCAGGATAACCAGGGCTATCGAATCATAACTTTTTTCCTGCGCCTTAAGCTGGAAAAAAGTAGCCATACAGACCAGAAAAAGAAAATTTTTTTTCATAACGCTTTATTTTTTTTAGATGAAGAACAACAGGAAGGAGCAGCTAAACCAATGCTGCAATGAAGAGCCTGGTTTTTTTGCAGCATGCCTTTACACGGTTGTGTTGACTGTTTTGATTGCATGTTTTACACATAAATCGATAAAATGTACATTTTAAAACCTCTTGTGATGGCTGATACATGACCTGGAAATAACCGATAAAGACTGCCTAAAAATTTTATGCATCGTAGTTTGATTTAAAAATTCGCAGGGATATTGAATTTCAGGCTTTTCTTCTATGATTCGATTTCAGGGGGATGGTTGAAGCAGCCGGTACATCTCAGGCTAATGTGCTTTCAAAACGATCTTCAGAGTCGGCCACGCAACATTCATTTCTCCAGGTGTTTGGGGGCGGGTGTCGCCCTAAAATTACGGGTGAGCTTTAACAACAACAAAATAGATTAGTGAGCAGGTTAAATTATTGTAACCGTTTGAAAAATAATTACAACGGCCCTGCTAAGGTAAATTGGCTTGGATTTCAGGTTTTGGTCCGGTGATTCCAATACCAGGGAAGGTGATAACGCAAAGTGTTCTGTCAGGCTGACGCAGGAAGCATTTGTATGTTTTCATTACGGAGTGTTCGA
>CAYMKT010000223.1:0-3770 GCA_964391065.1 uncultured Terrimonas sp.
TTATCAATGCAGGTAGAGTGATCGATGAAAAAACTGCCGCCGCGGTTTCATTGCGTAACAGGTAGTTTAATATTTATCTTATTCAGTAAGCTGTTCGATCAATCCAAAGCCCACCGCTCCTGGCATCAGTATAGTTAACCCCGATAGTTTAGTCACTTTTGCTGCGATTGTTTTGTCTGTATATAAAAATTCGGGTCCACAGCAAATTCCTTATTCCCATCTTTTCCTGCCTTAAGCGTGTTCCATTTTTGCGTAGGACGTATCCATTTTTCTCCGCCAAAATTTATTTTCAAAGGCAGGTTAAAACCGTTTACACAGTTGGCCCAGCGATAGGAAAGCTTATCTCCTTTAATGATATATTCGAGTACCGGTATTTGCGTGGTTCGCAAATATTGATCGAACAATTTAGAGAAATCAATGCCTGAAGTTTGGCTGATATAATTTTCCACCTGCTTTCCGGTAACGGTTTGGTGATAAAAAGCAGAATTCATTCCCCTGAGCAACTGCCGGAAAGCAGTATCGTTGTTCATCACCTGCCTGATCATATGCACCATGTTTCCGCCTTTATAATACATATCGCCCGATCCTTCGCGGTTAACGCCATAATCACCCTGCACAGGAATATCATTCACAATCTTTTTTCTTGTACCGGTCACATAATCATTGCCGGCTTCCTTACCATATTTGCAACCGGTAAAAATTGTTTCGGAATAATTAGCGAAGGCTTCATGCACCCACATGTCGGCAATGTCGTTGGAGGTGATGTTATTGCCAAACCATTCATGCGCGCTTTCATGTATCAGAATAAAGTCCCACTTCAATCCCCACCCGGTTCCCGAAAGGTCGGTTCCGCCATATCCGTTCATAAATTTATTCCCGTAGGCTATGGCGCTCTGGTGCTCCATTCCCAGGTGAGGCGATTCAACTATTTTATATCCATCTTCATAAAAAGGATAAGCTCCGAACCAATATTCAAAACATTTCAGCATTTCCGGCGCCTGTTTAAAGTGTTCTTTTGCTTTATCCAGATTGTAATCCAGCACCCAATAATCACAGTCAAGCTTTCCTTTTTCACCATCAAAATCTTCGTGCCAATGGGTATATTTTCCGATATAGGGCACAAGGTTATAGTTATTGATAGGATTGGTAACGGCCCAGGTGTAGGTTGCCGTTCCATCGCCATTGTTCACTTCACTTCTTAATCTGCCATTAGCGATTGCCGTTAGTGTGTCGGGCACAATCATGGTTATAGCCGCACTGTCCGGCTCATCGCTTTGATGGTCTTTACAGGGATACCAAACACTCGCCCCCAATCCCTGGCAGGCTACACTGATCCACGGGTTGCCCAGTTGGTCTTTGCTCCAGATGATTCCCCCATCCCAGGGTGGGTGGAGCGCCGGACGCGGTATGCCGTGATAATACACTGTAATCTTTTGCAGACCTTCCCTATTTTGCGCGGGTGGAACCATCATAAAAAATGCATTTTCATCCCTGCGGAAAACAAGCTTCTTATTATCGTATAGCACACTATCGATATCCAGTCCTAACTGCAGGTCGATCTGCATTTCGCTGGCCGGCGTCGAAATTATTTTATAGGAGATGATATTATGCCCCGCGATACTTCTTTCATCAAAATCAAACTTCACCGTTAAATCGTAATGCGTTACATCCCACCACGCACGTTCCGGCCCAATACTACCGCGCAGCGTATCAGTGCGTGTAAATTCCTTCCGGCTATTCAACGGCTGGGCAGTTGCTGCAAATGAGCAACAGCATAATAAAAGCAAAGAAAAAAGAACAGCAGACTGTGGTTTTTGCAAGATGAAATATTTTAAGGGCTAAATTTAGGACGATTTATGAATTATGGAGTTTAATTTACAGCGATGAAGATATACAAAGTGGTAAGTGGTGAGTGTAAAGTGGTAAGTAAGCAACATTTTCGATATGCAGTAAAGTACGATCGATGCGGGATTTATACCAGCGCCAGGGCGTTTATTGCTGTTATGTCAATCTGCTTTTTCCTTTCCTGCGCCGGCAAAAAAGATCAGCACAAAAAAATATTCCGTTATAATCAACCTGAGGGTATCGCTTCACTCGACCCGGCATTCGCCAAAAATCAATCTACCATGTGGGCAGCCCACCAGTTGTTCAATACGCTGGTAGAAGTTGATGAAAACCTGCATATACAACCCTCCCTGTGCAAACGGTGGACGGTTTCTGACGACAGGTTAACCTATACTTTTATTTTGCGGGATGATGTATTTTTTCATAACAACAGCGCATTCCCCGGTGGAAAAGGGCGCAGGATGCTGGCCGGTGATGTAGCCTACAGCCTGGAACGCATTGTTGATAAAGCAACTGCCTCACCCGGCGCATGGATATTTAACAACAGAGTTAAAGACAGCGCCGGTTTTAAAGCATTCAACGATACTACGTTTCAATTAACGCTGATCCGTCCTTTTCATCCCATACTGGGCATATTGAGCATGCAGTATTGTTCGGTTGTTCCCCGCGAAGTGGTGGAGAAATACGGCGCCGGTTTCCGGCGAAACCCCTGTGGTACCGGCCCTTTCCAATTTACCCTGTGGGAAGAAGGACAGGCATTGCTGCTGGCAAAGAATGAAAATTATTTTGAGCAAGACAGCGTGGGTAAGCGCCTCCCCTATCTTGATGGCATAAAGGTTTCCTTTTTAGACAGTAAGGCTACAGAATTCCTTGAATTCACGCAGGGGCGACTCGAGTTTATCAATGACATTGATGCTTCCTTTAAAGATGAAGTGCTCACTAAAAAAGGAGAACTCCGAAAGGACTGGAAAGAAAAAGCGGTGCTGAGTAAGCATTCTTTTTTAAATACGGAATACCTGGGCATTCTGATCGATTCAAACAATGCGCTGGTGAAGCAAAATCCTTTACGCATAAAAGCAATAAGGCAGGCCATTAATTATGGTTTCGATCGCCAAAAAATGATCATGTATTTGCGCAATTCCTTAGGCACCCCGGCCGAAAGCGGTTTTATACCATCGGGACTGCCTTCGTATGATTCATCGGAAGTGCAGGGATATCGTTACAATATTCCAAAAGCCAGGCTTTTATTAAAACAAGCGGGCTTTCCCGATGGCGAAGGGTTACCTGAAATTAAGCTGCTCACCATTCCCATCTATGCAGAGTTGGGGAGCTTTGTAGCCAAACAGTTAGAAGATATCGGCGTAAAAGTGCAGGTGGAAGTGGTACAAAAAAGTTTATTGCTGGAGCAAACCGCAAAATCGCAGGCGCTATTTTTCAGGGGTAGCTGGATGGCGGATTATCCCGATGCGGAAAATTATCTAAGCGTATTTTACGGCAAAAACCCTGCGCCTCCCAATTATACCCGTTATAAGAATGCGGCGTACGACAACTTGTATGAAAAAGCGTTGCTGGAAGAAAATGATAGCATCCGATACGTTATGTACCGGCAAATGGATAGAATGATTGTGGAAGACGCCCCCATTGTACCCCTGTGGTACGATATGGTGATCCGGCTGATTCACCCCTATGTAAAAAATTTCACACCCAATAGTTTAAACCTCCTGGAATTGAGAAGCGTGGACATTCAGAAATAAGGGAAGAGGAATGTGGAAAGGTGAAAAGGTGAGAATGTGGAAATGATAAATACGAATAAGTATCTTAAGGCTCTTAGCTCAATGCACAACCTGATACCTGATACCTAACACCTGATACCTAAAAACAGATACCATGAAATTTGTCTTACTCGCCTTACCTGTCTTACTTGC
>CAYMKT010000224.1:0-2503 GCA_964391065.1 uncultured Terrimonas sp.
CCTAACCTAAAAAGCTACCAGATGAAAGATTTACCGGATGGAGATTGGAAAGATGTAACAAGTAGGGTGGAAATCAAATTAAAAAAAGATAAGAACGAGATCGTTTTCAGAACCATCAACCTTGCCGGTGTTACAGGACCTATACATAAGATAGTGATAGAAAAATGAATCTCCGCAAACAGTCATTAAAAATCGCAGGAAGAAAATCAACGCCCGTTAACAGTATTATTGCCGCCGGAAAAAATAACGAATGAATTTCCGGCAACGAACGCTCAATAAATTTTTAAGAAAATGGATTATAAAAATAATGTTCAGTATATATGAGAAATGAAATAACCATCGCTGTTATCCTGCTGCTGTTGATAACAGGATGCAATACAAACCAATCGTTTCATGAAGTAAAAGTACACAACCCGGAATATATTCCTGAAACCGCCTTCATTGGGTATGAAGATTTAAGCGCTCCAAAATTCAGGGCGTTAAAAGAAAAATACCGGCTTGATACGATTTTTCACGGAGAAACAGATGAAATGAAAAGAATTTCACTGCTAAGACATTGGATCAGCAAGCATATTAAGATCGACAATTACGGTCCCTATGCCGGAAATGGTTCCGTGGAAAGCATACTGGATGAAGCTTTACAGGGAGAGGGATATCATTGCGGGCATTATACCGCTGTGCAAAACGCGATATTAAATGCATACGGTTATGTTACCCGCTGCATTATTGCAGATGTTGGTGTGCCGGTTGACTATATTGTGGGAGGCGGGCACCACGCTATCAACGAGGTATGGTCAAACACCTACCGCAAATGGTTGGTAACGGATGCCAAGTATGATTTTCAGTTCGAAAAAAATGGCATTCCGCTCTCTGCTTTGGAAATTCGCGATGAATTTTTCAAAAATAAAGCCGCTGATATTTCAAGCGAAATACCTGCCGGGGAATACCCCGAATTAAAGAACCTGACCATGGAGCAATTTGCCAGCATTTATACTTGGATAAGTTGGGGTAAATACGGAGACAGGTACAGTAACGCGCCCAACACTATTACTGATTCCATGATTGTATTTGAAGATGACTATTTCAAAACACACACCTGGCTATGGGATGGTAAGCCGCATTGGGCATATAAAGCGGGATACATGACCAGGATCCGGGATCGTAAAGCAATAGAATGGACGCCGAATACCATTGCTTCGATAGTAACTATTGAAGGGAACAAAGCGAAAATAGTACTTCATTCCACTACACCTAATTTCAAAACTTACCAGGTGAAGGAAATGCCTGGTAATAGCTGGAATAATATTCCCGGTATTATTGAGATGGAATTAAAAAACGACAGGAATGAAATGATATTTCGTACGATAAACATAGCCGGTGTTACCGGCCCCGAACATACTATAATTATTGAGCGATAATATGCTGATTATTCAATCAACAACTGAAAAGTGATGAAAAATAAATTCATTTTACTGGCCATTGCGGCGATATCGATGTTAGGTTGCGATTCTCCAAACACCTATCATATTGTACAAGCAGATAACCCGGCATTTGCTCCTAATACTGCCTTTGTTGGATTTGAAGACTTAACTGCTCCAAAATTCAAAGCGCTGAAAGAGAAGTACCGGTTAGACACCCTCTTTCATGGCGAAACAGATGAACTGAAAAGGATTTTGCTGTTAAGGGATTGGATAAGGAAGCATATTCAAATTAATGATCCTGGTCCCCACCCCGGCAACGGTTCCTGCGAAAGCATACTGGATCATGCATTAAAAGGAAACGGGTATCATTGCGGGCATTTTATGGTTGTTCAAAATGCAATAATGAATGCCTATGGCTATGTTACGAGGTGCCTGGGTGCAGGACCTGGCGGAGAGGATGGTGAGGACGGTCATCACGGCATTAATGAAATATGGCTGAACGGGAATCATAAATGGTTTTTATCCGACGCCAAGTACAACAGTCATTTTGAAAAGAATGGCATTCCCCTCTCGGCTCTTGAAGTGCGTGAAGAATATTTAAAGAATAAAGCTGCCGGCATAACCAGGGTAAAGGGGCCGGGCAGAACAGTTGTAGACGCCGATGCTGAATATGAAATGACCAAAGCAGAATTTGCCCGGATGTATGCATGGATTGAGTGGGATATGTACAATACCAGGTATACCCAATGGCCAAACGACAGTGCGCAGCTTATCATGTATAAGGATGCATATTTCACCAATCACAAATGGATATGGGACGGCAAACCGCATTGGGCATATAACACGGCATACATGAACCTGGTATCGGACCGCAATGCGATAGAATGGACGCCGAATACTATCGCATCAAAAGTTACCATTGAAGGAAATAGAGCCCGGATTGAACTCACTTCAAACACGCCAAATTTAAAGACTTACCGTATGAGAGAAACACCGGGTGAAAATTGGAAGGATGTGCCGGGTGTAACGGAGCTGCCATTGGTAAAAGACAAATATGAAATTGTGGTGCAGGCAGTGAACCG
>CAYMKT010000224.1:2603-3756 GCA_964391065.1 uncultured Terrimonas sp.
GTTAAATAAATACAAATCGAATGCGATCGAATCAGTACGAAGTGATTATAATAGGAGCAGGCGCAATGGGAGCAGCAGCATCCTGGCATCTTGCCAGACGTGGCTATAAAATATTGGCGCTCGAGCAGTTTGATATTCCGCACGAACTGGGCTCACATGCCGGTCAGAGCCGCATCATCCGAAAGGCTTATTTTGAGCACAGCGACTACGTTCCCTTACTGGAACGCGCATATCATAATTGGCGCGAACTGGAAGCATCTACCTCGTCGCAGGTATATTACAAAACGGGACTTGTTTATTTTGGGAATCCTGGCGCAACGCTGATAAAGGGCACACAAAAATCAGCGCAGCAGTATAACATTCCGCTGGAAGTGATGAGCTCAAAAAAACTGATGTCTCAGTACGCTATGTTCAATTGCCCATCGGATTACCAGGTTTTATTGGAGCCTGATGCAGGTTTTGTTACGCCTGAAAAAGCCATTGCATTGTATCTGTCCGACGCCATCAGGCATAATGCCGGTGTGAGGGCAAGAGAACAGGTGACCGGATGGAAAAAAGAAGGTACAGGCATTACTGTAACTACTACAAAGAACATATTTCACGCTGATCATTTAATGATTACAGCGGGCGCCTGGACGGAGAAAGTTATCCCCTCCCTTCCCGCTACTTTAAAAGTGACCAAACAAATAGTTGCCTGGATGAAGCCCCAAAACTGGAATGACTTTTTATTGGGTAATTTCCCCTGCTGGTTTTTGAGTGATGAGGATGAAACTTTGTTTTATGGTTTTCCTATTCTTCCTGCAAAAGACTTTGGCGGACCCGTAGGTTTAAAACTGGCAATGCATAAGCACGGCGAAGTAGTAGATCCTGATCATATGGAAAGAGGTATACAGCAGCAGGATGAAGAAATATTAAGGAGCATTCTGGAAAAATATATTCCAGGCGCGGCTGGCAATGTACTCGCGCTGAAAAGTTGTTTATACACAAATACCAGGGATGAAGACTTTATTATTGATTATTTACCGGGATACGACAATATGATTACAATTGCATGCGGGTTTAGCGGGCATGGGTTTAAATTCGCTTCTGTAGTGGGCGAAATACTCGCTGATCTTGCAGTGGCAGGCAAAACAGATTTGCCTGTTGAATTCTT
>CAYMKT010000225.1:0-1689 GCA_964391065.1 uncultured Terrimonas sp.
ACGCACTAAAACAGCTTCTTCATCATGAAAAAAATCATCACCCTCCTGCTTCTCCCTTTCTTTATTATCCCTGCTATTTGTAATGCTCAATTTAAAAAGGCGGAAGGAACAACGCCCGAATCACTGGGTATTTCATCGCAGTCTATTCTAAACTTCATAGAAGCCGCCGAAAAGCAACGAAAGGACGATATCCATAGCTTCATCTTATTACGGCACGGACAGGTTGCGGCGGAAGGATGGTGGAATCCGTATAACCCCGAAAGTCCACATATGCTTTTTTCACTAAGCAAGAGTTTTACGTCTACCGCCATTGGTATCGCACAATCGGAAGGCTTGCTAAGTATCAACGACAAGGTGATTTCATTTTTCCCTGGCCAGGCGCCCGATAGTCCGTCGGCGAACCTGCAGGCTATGCGTATCCGTGACTTACTGAAAATGAGCAGCGGTCATAACGACGATGCCACAGGACGGATGCGACAGGATACTACCAACTGGGTAAGGGGATTTCTGTCTTTAACTGTTGAGCACAAACCCGGCACTCACTTTGTATACAACAGTGCAGCTACCTTTATGCTCTCGGCGATCATTCAAAAAGTTTCCGGCAAAACACTGCTCGAATATCTCACCCCACGGCTTTTTGAACCCCTGGGCATAGCGCATCCCACCTGGGAAACCTCTCCCGAAGGTATCAATACCGGTGGGTGGGGATTGAAAGTGCGCACCAAAGATATCGCCAGTCTTGGCCAGCTCTATCTCCAAAAAGGGGTATGGCAGGGAAAACAACTGCTTCCACAAGCGTGGGTAGCCGAAGCTACCCAACTGCAAAGCTCCAACGGCAGCAATCCCGATAGTGATTGGGAACAGGGCTATGGCTACCAGTTCTGGCGTTGCCGCCACAACCTTTACCGGGGCGATGGAGCTTTTGGCCAATATTGCATTGTATTTCCTGAACAGGATGCCGTGCTGGCCATTACGTCGGGCACCAGCGATATGGGAGCCATTATGAACCTTGTGTGGGATAACCTGCTGCCTGCTATGAAAGAAACTGCCCTTACAGAAAATAAAGAGGCGTACACGGCACTGCAAAACAAACTCAACAGTTTAACACTTTCCGTAGTCAGTGGAAAATCGGGTTCGCCATTGGTTAAATCTATGTCCGGCAAGACTTATAACATACAGCAAAATGAAGAGGGTCTTACAAAGGCGGTATTTAATCTCAAAGGCAGTGACCAGTCTATTATTTTAACCAGCGGAACTAAATCGTCCATTATTCCAATTGGAAACGGCACGTTTAAAAAGGGCACATTCATTGGTCCTTCGGGGGATGAAATGGCTGTTGCATCGTGTGGCGCATGGATTTCGCCAGATACGTTACAGGTGCGCTCTTACCTGTATGAAACACCTTTTTATCTAACCTATAATATGGTGTTTGACAAAAACAATGTAACCATCAACCGAAAGATCAATGTGGGTTTCATGCCTGCCACAAGGGTTGAATTTAAAGGAACAAAGGAATAAACTTTCACTTCAATGTACAGACAAGGAGCTGTCGGCGCATTGCTCGACATATATGAACAAACCATTGCGGATTTCGTACAGGCTGGGGGCAATCCTACGACAGGGAACAGATAACCGAACACGCAATAGTGCATATTCTCCGGCATAAACGGCAGGTGGAAAAGTTTAAAA
>CAYMKT010000225.1:1789-3713 GCA_964391065.1 uncultured Terrimonas sp.
GAACACGCAATAGTGCATATTCTCCGGCATAAACGGCAGGTGGAAAAGTTTAAAATAAAAGCAGCAGGATAAAAACAAATTTGTTCAACAACAGGGGGAATTCAAGCTATGACAAGAATACTACTAACGGCTTTGACAGCATTATCTTACCTGGCAGTTTCCGCACAGGATATCACCGGGCAGTGGAACGGCATATTAAAGATACCGGGAACGCCATTGCGGCTCGTATTTAATGTTACCCAAACCGGAAGCGGCTATAGTTCAACTTTAGACAGCCCTGACCAGGGTGCAAAAGGCATTCCTGTCAGCAATACAACCTTTGAAGACTCTTTGCTAATATTTGAAGTAAGCAATCTAAATATAGTATACAAGGGAACATGGAAGGGTGACGATATTGAGGGCACATTCAAACAGGGGGAACAAACTTTCCCTTTGAATTTGTCGAGGAAGCCGGTTGAAAAGCCTGTTGTAAAAAGGCCGCAGGAGCCTGTTAAGCCATACCCTTATCATGCAGAAGATATTGCCTTCCGGAATGCCGATGCAAACATCACGCTGGCCGGCACGCTAACCTTGCCAAACAAGGACGGTAATTTTCCCGGCGTTGTATTAATTACGGGGAGTGGCACCCAAAACAGGGATGAAGAACTTTTTGGACACAAACCATTTTTAGTGATAGCCGATTACTTAACCCGCAATGGCATCGCGGTGCTGAGGTATGATGACAGGGGTTTCGGGCAATCACAGGGAGATTTTAGCAAGGCTACGTCATCGGATTTTGCAAAGGATGTTGAAAGTGCTGTTGCGTATCTAAAAACAAGAAAAGAGATTGATCCGGTAAAAATCGGTTTGATCGGTCATAGTGAGGGAGGCATTGTTGCACCCATGGTGGCTTCAATAAGTAAAGACATTAGTTTTATTATACTGCTTGCAGGAACTGGTATTCGTGGCGATAGTCTCTTATTGTTACAGCAGGAAGCGATTGCGAAAGCATCCGGCATGCCGGAACAACGAATACAGGAAACCAAAGACATCAACAGGAAGGCATTTGATATGGTGTTGCAATCTGCAAACACCGAAACATTAAAAGCCAACCT
This sequence comes from uncultured Terrimonas sp., assembly GCA_964391065.1. Taxonomy (GTDB): domain Bacteria; phylum Bacteroidota; class Bacteroidia; order Chitinophagales; family Chitinophagaceae; genus Agriterribacter. Next base: position 2,884 of record CAYMKT010000225.1, read on the forward strand.
TACCGGCTATATTAAGCAGGTGTTACAACACAACCCGGCTGAAATACCAAATGGAATGACTGAAGACGCCTTTGCGGCATTACAGGTGAACCAACTGACCAGCCCGTGGATGCAGTATTTTATAAAATATGATCCGGCTACGGCCCTGCAGAAAGTAACCTGCCCGGTACTGGCATTGAATGGAGAAAAGGATTTACAGGTGCCCGCAAAGGAAAATTTACACGCGATAGAAACGGCGTTGAAAAAAGGTGGCAATAGAAAAGCTACCATTGTGCCACTACCTGGTCTCAACCACCTGTTCCAGGATTGCACAACCGGCTTGCCGAATGAATATGCCACCATAGAGGAAACCTTTTCACCGGTGGCACTGGATAGGATCACCAGGTGGATAAAGGAACAAATCGAATAAAACCGATACTGGTGTTAGCGTGATGATTGTAGCCGCAAAAACGATGGCTTTAACCCTATCGGTTTATACCTGTACCCGGAGTTGATCAATAAAACCAAAGGCGAATTCAAGGCCCCGGCAGGCAACTATATCTACAAACCGTTACCGGGAGACAGGAAGGCTGCATTACACTATAGGGATTGATAAATGTTTTTGAAAGCACAAAAAGTAAAAGCAACCGGGTGAGTCCCCCGCAATAAAATTTAATTTGTTTCTGGTTGTATTTTCATGTAAATTTTTACCCTGCTTAATCATTCAACCGATCAATATGCATCATCCAAACAATCACCAAATCATAGCCATTCATTTCTTTTCATTTTTAAGATTCAGCTTGTCATTGGTACTGCTCTTTATCATGGCTCAAACCGCGGTTAAAGCCCAG
>CAYMKT010000226.1:0-3709 GCA_964391065.1 uncultured Terrimonas sp.
ACCCGCATCAGGGTTGTTGTCGTAGGCTTCCTTCACCAGGCCCATGTATTGCTGGGTATTTAGCAGCGGGATGGTTCTGGCAATATTTTGCATGGTGTAGGATCCGGCGAACTCAACTTTTGGCCTACCGGTTTTTCCTTTTTTTGTGGTGATTAATATTACGCCATTAGAAGCTCTTACTCCATATATGGCTGCGGCAGACGCATCTTTTAATACCGTCATGGATTCAATATCGGAGGGGTTTATTTTCGAGAAAATATTAATCGGCGAACGGATATCGCCAATTCCGCCGGTTGTTATCCCTGCGCCTCCTTCATAAATAGGAACGCCATCTATTACATAAAGCGGTTCGGCATACCCAAAGGTATTTACACCCCTTATGCGCACCGTTGGCCTGGCGTTGGGTTCACCCCCGCCCGATTCTACAAATACCCCGGGTGCGTTACCCTGGAGCGCCAGTTCGGGGGTCATAGCAGTACTTCTGGCAATTTCTTTAGATGAAACGGTGGAAAGGGCGCCGGTAACGTCTTTCTTTTTTCGCTGCCCGTAACCTATTACCACCACTTCATCGAGTCCCCGGGCGGTAGCGGTAAGCGTTACCAAGATTTGGGACTGATTATTGATCGCCACCCTTTCGGTGATAAAGCCCACAGAAGTAAAGAGCAGCGCTCCGGTTTCCGGGGCGTTAATTACAAATTCTCCCTTACTGTCGGTGGCTGTTTGTATAGTACTGTTTTCAACGGCTACCGTTACACCCTGCAAAGGCAGGCCATTGACATCGGTAACCCTGCCTTTAACGGCAAGTTGATCGAGCACCGGCTGGCTGCTGGTGATAACAATAAGATCGTCGTCGATTTTCTTGAAAGTGAAACCCGTCTTTTGCAGTATTAGTTCGAGGATTTCCGGCACCGGTGTGTTCTTTACGCGAACGTCTACCTTCAGTTCTGCCGGGAAAAAGTTGCTGGAATACACAAACTTATAATCAGTTTTGCGTTCGATCGTTCTCAACGCGCTGCTGATTGTAACTTTTTTAAGGTCAAGTGTTAGTTTGGTTTCCTGGGAATAGCCGTTTGCAGAAACCTGCAGGCAGGTGGCAAGAAGAACGATCACAGCCAGATTCATAAGCAATACAATTTTCGTGAGCACGGATGCGCAGGCAAGCGTCCGGCTTTGTAGCCTTTTTTTCATATTTTTACCAAGTTTAAGTTTACAAATGAGGTAAGCCAACCGTTATAACAGCTTACCTCAAAAACTTTCAAAGGGGGAATGCGTCAACATTTCTCCTTTGTTTTTATATCGTTAGTTTGATCTTCTTAATTTTTGCTGATAATGATATTGTTGTTTGCCGCTATGCTGTATTTAAAGTATCTCGATAATTGAAGTGCCTGTAAAACCTGTTCTATATTTTTTTGATCAAATGTTGCCGTAAAACGGTATTGCTTTACCTTATCATCTGTAATGCTGATGGTGATATTGTACCAACGCTCCAGTTCTGCAGCTATGGTTTCAAAAGTATCGTCGCTGAATGCCAGGCGATTCTCCGTCCATGAAACTTCGGTTAACGTACTGTCTGTTTTATTGTAGGTAAGTCCGGTTATTTCATAATGAACATTTGTGCTACTCGCAGCGGCCGTATTTTTTGCAGGTTCTTCCTGGTTTCCGTTTTCGTTAACGTTATTCGGCAGAATTATTTTTTCATTAGGATGCAGGAATATCTTTTTCTTTTCTTTATTGCGTACGGTTACTTCAACGGCGCCTTTCAGCAAGGAGGTTTCCGATGTTTTATCTCCGGGGTAGGCCCTTACATTAAAAATGGTTCCCAGCACTTTTATATCCATGGCGCTGGTATGAATAATGAATGGCTTTTCGGTATCATGGGCTACATCAAAGAATGCTTCTCCCACCAGTGTCAGTTCACGACCGGTTGTATTGAAATCCTTTGCAATGTTTATGGTACTACCTGCATTCAGCATCACTTTACTGCCATCGGGCAGTTGGATCGATTTTCGTTCTCCTGGCTTACTTACCTCGGTGCTGTTGTATTTTAACTGCGCTTCCTGCCGGGGAATTTGAAGGGGTGCATCGTATTTACGGGTAGCAAAAAAAAGAATGCCGGCAATGATTGCAGCTACTGCGGCGCCATATAACCACTTGTTTTTACCAACAGGTTTTTCCACAAAATAAGGTTGTACAATTGTTGCTTCATCACGCGAGTCATTGGAAAGATGTTTTTCAACAATCAGTTCAAAGTTTTTTTTGTCGGACTCAAATTGTTCAGCGGAATGGTTTCCGATAAGCGAAAGATAGAGTTCTTTAGCCTGGTCAACCATAATCGATTTGCCCGGGTTTTCTTTTATCCACTGCGACCAAAAATCAAGGTCATCCTTATTTTTGGCCAGGCAATAATTCTGAAATGACTCATCCAGTATCAAATCTTCTACACGGAAAGCTGCATAATTCATTAAATTGCTATTTCCCTTATAGAAGGACGGTCAGCCGTATTTTACTATGGAATCTCCTCTTTTTTTAGAAAAAGAAGGCAGGATGAAAAAGAAACGAATACCGGAGCATAAAAAGAAATGCCAGCAGCAACCCATAGTCGGGTATAAGGTTTCCGGGGGGAGTAGCCACCAAACTTAACCTGAGCGATTTAAGGGAGCCGTGGATGATGTTGTAGGCGGTTCTTTTGGTAATCTGGCACCTGGCTGCAATGTCATCATAATCAAGGTCCTCAAAGAATTTTAGCTGCAACAGCTCTTTTTCCCTTTGGGTTAACCGGGAAATAGCGCTCATCAGTTTTTCCTTTAGTTCTTTGTTATGCTGTAACTGAATAATATATTCTTCGTATGGCAGTTCCTCGGTTTGAATAGTTTGACCAAACGACCGGTTTTTTGACGATCTGTTGTTTTCCATTTTTAATTCCGCCATCAATTCGCGCCGTAAACTGGTAAGCAGGTACGACCGCACGTTTTCTATGGTGGGTAATTTTGCACGGTGATCCCAAAGCCGCAATAAAATTTGTGTAATGCAATCTTTTGTGAGGTCGCGTTGCCCGGTTAATTTAATCCCGTAGTTCATCAAGCCTATATAATGCTGGTTATAAATTTCCAGCAATGCATTTTTATCGCCGTTTTGAAGTTGGATCCAGCTTTTTATATGGCTTGTTTTGGTGGGCATAAGCATTTCATAAAGCCAGGGTTAAGAAAAATAACACCGCGGCTGTCGAAGCAGTTAAGTTAAAACAATTCTCAAACTTAATAAATTAATATAATAATATGAACAATAAATACGTGTTCGGAAGTGCAATCCAGGCGATCCTGCTTGTGCCGGTGATAAAATGGTAATGCAATAGCTGCACGAAAAACGGATCGCATTGGCAGGTTAAGATCAATACCGAATGACAAAGGTTTTATTTTTCAATTCATTATCGCGCAGCACGATATAAGTGCTTTTGTTGATCGTTTCCGTAAAAGCAGGAAGCGATTTATCATTCGAATACATTTTTGCACGACTTACTCCCGGTGGCAGCAAAATGCGCACGGTCCCTTCTTTGATATCTCCGGTGATCAGAAGTTGTATTTTTTTGTCAGTCGCGGTATGGGTGTACCTGTAATGTATACCGGCCTTTGTTGGGCCGTACACTACATTTACCTGTGCCTCATTTACACCCGCTGCCAGCCATCTTGGAGAAAGCTCCACATTGTTGAAT
>CAYMKT010000227.1:0-3706 GCA_964391065.1 uncultured Terrimonas sp.
CACAGTAACAAAATCAAGGAAAATCACTACATTTAATGCTAGGCTTATAGCTTGAAAAATTTTATTACCATAATACTGCTTGCCGTCCACCTTTTCAATCTGGCTGGATACAGCATATTCTTCCGGTATCTTCAGCAGCGTAGCAGTGAGCAAACACTACAGCATATAGAAAGAGGAGCCTATTCAGACGATGAACTGGTGTTGGTAAAAGTGCCGGTACTGTTGCCTTACAGCGCTAACTGGAAGGATTACGAAAGATATGATGGGGAGATTGAGTGGGGAGGTGTACACTATAATTATGTAAAGCGAAAGATAACAGACGATACATTATATGTCCTTTGTCTTCCCGATAAAAAGAGAACAGAATTAAATGAGGCCCGGATTGCCTATGCCAGGCAGGTGAATGATCTGCCTTCGTCTTCTGATAAAAGCGGTGACAACTCCGCTAAAAAGATGTTTTTTGAGAAGGAGTGTGTTCGAAAAGACAACCTATTTTCACTAGAGAGACTTGCCATGCCGGATGAACCCCACTACAGTATTTTTTCTTCCGCTCTTACGCAGGGGTATACTGACTGCATTATCCAGCCACCTGATCGGGTATTGAGTTAACCCACATTTTGTTGCTTTATTTTATTTCCAGGATGTAGACAGCAATCTCCTTTGACGATTGAATTTCTGTGTATATCCTGTCACACCATTATTTACGATAGGAGTGTGTTTCCGGAACAGCATGGACGTTTTATATGCGGCTGATCCTTGAACAGGCTTGTATGGACGTAATGGTGCATTACCATATTCACCACTCATTCAAATTTTTATGACAATTAAAACCGAACCTATAGGGAGTATTCCCAGACCGTTGGCATTAACACAAGGAATGAAAGCGTTTGCACAAGGACAACTTGAGGAAGGAGAACTTCATCGCTTGCAACACGAGGCGCTTTCCGATACCATTAAGCGGTTTGAAGCAACCGGGTCGCCGGTCATTACGGATGGTGGGCAGACAAAGCCGAGTTTCGCGACCTACCCTCTTGCAGGGATGAAGGATCTTGATCCTGCTGGTGTCATCATTCCCTTTGCCGACAGGTTGAATCCACGGATTGAAACACCCGAAGAAATAAGAGAAACCATACTGGAAGCTGCTTCGGTTATACCGGTAACACAGTTGGGTACTACGGATGATTGCGGGTCTTCGTCTTTCGCGGATGATGTTTCAACATCGAGGGATATCGCATTTACGAAGATAAAAGCGCGGATAGATGGCATACGGCTCGCGGAGGTTGCGCTTAATAGCAACTAAACGTATCGAAATATTTCAGCATTAAAAGAATGAAATGAAAAAGATTATTGTAGCTACATATATTGGCGGTGTTTTTTTGTCCTGTGGTATAAAAACAAATTCTAACCAGGAAATGATTCAACTGCTTCAGGACATACATCAAAAAAACGCCCGTCCTCAAAATGCTTTTGCCAGCGAGGCTAAGCTCGTTTTGTATGACTCATTGCTGACTCATACGCAAAATGAATCTGATAGACGGGTCGCCGCCTTTTATAAAGGAAAAACGCTTCTTGAACTGGGTGAAGAAAAAAGATCAATTGAAGCATTGGAAAGTCTTTTGAAAGACGCGCAGCATGCAGGTGAAAGAGATATGATATTAAAAGGACTTGCTATTGCGTATATGCGGGTCGGAGAAAGAACCAATTGCGTATATGATCATTCTGGTTCTTCCTGTGTTTTCCCGATCCAGGGCGCCGGCATTCATCGCAACAAAACAGGCTCGCTGAAGGCGATTTCCCTCTACGAGCAACTATTGGAAAATAATGTCAATGACCTGGAGTCGCGTTGGTTGCTGAATATAGCATACATGACCCTGGGCAGTTATCCGCAGGGAGTTCCCCAAAAATTTTTATTGCCTGGTTTGGACACTGATACTTCCTCTTTGGTACAACCCTTCGAAGATGTGGCCGTTAATGTTGGTTTGAATACAACCAACTTTGCCGGCGGCAACATGATAGAGGATTTTAACAACGACGGATATCTGGATATTGTTACTTCGGGCTGGGATCTGAATGCGCACATGCATTACTGCCGGAACAACGGCGATGGTACATTCACAGATATGTCAGTAGTGTCGGGTTTGAAATATTTAACAGGGGGCCTGAATATGGTTCAAACAGACTATAATAACGATGGGTTGAAGGATATTTTTGTATTACGGGGTGCATGGAAAAGGGAATTTGGCGCTGAACCCAATTCACTGCTAAGAAATAATGGCGACGACACTTTTACCGATGTTACTAAGGAAAGCGGACTCTTGTCTTTTCACCCTACACAAACGGCCACCTGGGCAGATTTCAACAACGATGGCTGGCTGGATGTTTTCATTGGTAATGAAAGCTCTTTTATGGAGTTTTATCATCCCTGTGAACTGTATATCAACAACCAGGACGGAACATTTACCGAGATCGCGTCTAATGCCAATGCCGCGGTGGTGGGATTTGTAAAAGGTGTTAACTCCGGCGATTATAACAATGATGGATGGGCAGACATCTTTATTTCTACACTGGACGGGATGAAGTTTTTATTGCGAAACGATGGGCTTAAGAATGGAATTGTTCATTTTACAGACGTGAGCATACAGGCTGGTTTGAGAGACAACAATTCTCCTACCTTTTCAACTTGGTTCTGGGATTACGACAACGATGGCTGGCTGGATATACTATTATGCAACTATGGTTTTCGCAGTAGTTTGGCAGCATATACTGCTGCTGAAGTCCTTGATTTACCTGGCAAGAATAAAGCCGGAAGACCTTTATTGTACAGGAACAATCATGATGGAACTTTTTCAAATGTTTCCGAAGAGAAAGGATTGAATAAGGTAGCATTTGCCATGGGCGCTAATTTCGGTGATATTGACAATGATGGTTATTCAGATATGTACCTGGGAACGGGTAATCCCGACTATACTTCGCTGGTGCCAAATAAAATGTTCAAAAATATAGGCGGGCAGACTTTTGCGGATGTTACTACTTCGGCGAGAGTAGGGAATCTGCAGAAAGGACATGGCGTTTCATTTGCCGACCTGGATAACGATGGAGACTTGGATATCTATATTGAAGTGGGTGGCGCTTATAAAGGAGATATGTACCAGAATGCATTATATGTTAACCCGGGACAAACAACGAACAATTGGATTGATATTAACCTTGAAGGAGTGCAAAGCAATCGTGCCGCTATAGGAGCAAAAATAAAAGTACAGTTTAAAGAAAATGGCGTTTCAAGAATGGTGTATAAGGAAGTCAACTCCGGTGGTAGTTTCGGAGCAAATCCCTTACGGCAGCACATTGGTATTGGTAGCGCAACAAATGTTGAATATATAGAAATTGTGTGGCCTGGAATTAACAAAAACCAGCGTTTCCATAATGTGAATGCCAATCAGTTTATACGCATAAAAGAAGGGGAGGAAAGCCTGCAGTCGTATACATTAAAAAGTTTTGATTTCCGGCTTGTGAGCTCTGCGTTGATAGAATGTGGTCCACAATAGGCGACAACGATGCGGTAGTGTTTTGCAATTATATCATATACCCGGTATGTAGCTTAATAGTATGGTTCGTATCAGAAAAACCCCGTTTCATCGCATCATTTTTATAACGAATGACTGAACGATGTAAGAAAGTTTTACTTTTCCGGGATTTTTTGCCCCGA
>CAYMKT010000228.1:0-2466 GCA_964391065.1 uncultured Terrimonas sp.
AACTAATATGAAAAAGTTTTTCCCTTTAGTAGCCGTAACTTTTACGATTTTAATGATGAGCAATACCGCCAGCGCTCAAAAATTCGGACACGCAAGCCTTGAGGACGTTGTTTCTATTATGCCTGATATCAGGAAAGCGGATTCTTTACTCCAGAATTTTCGTAAGGACTCTCTTGAAAATACACTTCCTTTTTATGTTAGTGAATACAAACGCAAGGATTCGATTGCAAAGGCCGCTGCAACACCGGCTGCCATAAAACAAACCGTACAACAGGAAGCCAACCAGTACTTGACGATTATTCAAAACTGGGACCAATTTACGCAAAGCGAAATGCAGCGGAAGCAGGCGGAAGTGTTGAACCCTTATTTCACCAAGGCGTTTGAACTAATCAATACTGTAGCCAAAGAAAATGGATATACCTGGGTTTTTAAACAGGATGGACTGTTGGTTGCCCCGCAAACCGATGACCTGCTGCCTTTGGTAGCCAAAAAACTGGGTGTTAAATTAGAGACTGGTCCACAAGGAGGAGGAGTTCAACCTCCGGGTGGTGGAAAAAATTAATCAGCATATTTTTTAAAGCACAAAAAGCCGCTCCCATTGTTGGAAGCGGCTTTTTGTATAAAATTGTACCCACCCGTTTATCTTTGCTCCATGAAACAGCAGCCCATTGGTGTTTTTGATTCGGGTTATGGCGGACTAACCATCCTCAAGTCAATTGTTCACGAACTTCCGCAATATGACTATTTGTACCTGGGAGATAATGCGCGGGCGCCGTACGGTCCCCGGTCGTTTGAAACGGTTTATCAATACACCCTTCAGTGTGTGCAGTGGCTTTTTGCGCAAGGTTGCCCGTTGATCATCCTGGCCTGCAATACCGCTTCCGCCAAGGCCTTGCGTACGATACAGCAAAAAGACCTGGCCGGAATTAACCCGCAAAACCGGGTGCTGGGGGTAATACGGCCCACAACGGAAAAAATAGGACTTTTTACCTCAACCAACGAAGTAGGTATATTGGCCACAACCGGCACTGTATTATCGGAATCGTATGTTATTGAAGCCGAGAAATTTTATCCTCATGTGAAAGTGTACCAGGAGGCCTGCCCCATGTGGGTTCCGCTGGTAGAGAACAATGAATATGATGGGCCGGGCGCCGATTACTTTATACAGAAGCATATCGGCAAACTGTTTGCCAGGTCAGCACAAATTGACACCGTATTATTAGCCTGTACGCATTACCCCTTATTGAAGAATAAAATCAATCAGTATCTTCCTGCAGGAGTTACCTTACTTACCCAGGGCGAAATTGTAGCTACCAGTCTTGCCGATTACCTGCAGCGTCACCCCGAAATGGAAAGTCGTTTAAGTAAGCAGGAACAAATTAGATTTTATACCACCGATTCAACTGCCGATTTTGACGGTCATGCCGCCTTATTTTTTGGGAAACCGGTTCATTCTGAGCATATTAGTATTGGCAGCGAATAGTGAATAGGCACTGTTTTGTGAACCTCCCGGGGCGCTGAATAAGTAGGTAAAAAAACAGTAAAATCTCAGTCAGAACCCTTACCTTTGCCGTCCTTTCATCCAACCTGAACAGCAAGGGCGTGGTGGCCTGCCTGGAAAAGGTAAATGATGTTGAAACCTGGTTCGCTTCTCCGGACCTATATTTCAAAAAAGTGAAAAAGTAAAACACAATGAAACGTACATTTCAACCGCATAAGCGCCGTCGTAAATCAGTTCATGGCTTTCGCAAACGCATGCAAACCGCAAACGGGCGCAAAGTGTTAGCCAGTCGTCGCAAAAAAGGACGTAAAAAACTGACTGTTTCCGACGAGAAAAAAGCGAAATAAGATATTGTGCTATGTACAACGCATAGCTGCTCAAATAATAAAATAGCCCCGGAACAGGGCTATTTTTGTGTGATCTTGCAGCTACATCAGCAACTTGAAACTCAACAGTAATTGAAACGCAGGTTTACACTAAGCAGAAATGAGCGGCTTAAAAGTCGCAAACGCATTGAACAATTGTTTAAAGCGGGCCAAAGCTTTTCTTTTTCCCCCTTTAGAGTGCAATATATTGCTGTACTATCAACGTCCGATTCCCTGGTGCATCCTTTGCAGGCTGGTTTTGCGGTAAGTGCTAAATATTTTAAAAAAGCGGTTCATCGCAACAGGATAAAGCGGCTTATCCGTGAAGCCTATCGTCTTCAAAAAAATGAATTGCAGCAAAAATTATCGGAAACGGGCAGGCAGATCGCGCTCTTTATCATCTTTACCGGGAAGGAGATACCCGATTTCTTGCTGGTAAAAGAAAAACTACAATTAATTTTAGATAAACTGCTACAGGACATAGATGAAAATCATCCGCCGCATAGTTAGTCTTCCGTTTATAGGGTTAATCAAACTCTACCAGATGCTTATTTCCCCCATATTGGGGCCAAAATGCCGCTTTACCCCTACCTGTTCAAC
>CAYMKT010000228.1:2566-3706 GCA_964391065.1 uncultured Terrimonas sp.
TGCTTATTTCCCCCATATTGGGGCCAAAATGCCGCTTTACCCCTACCTGTTCAACCTATGCTATTGAGGCGCTTAAAAAATATGGCATTTTAAAAGGGGGCTGGCTGGCTATTAAACGTATCAGCCGTTGCCATCCCTGGGGTGGGCATGGTTATGATCCTGTACCGTGATATTTGATATTTGAAATTTAAGATTTGAAATGGAGATACCTCAAACAAAAAAAGCTGCCGGGTATGCCGACAGCCTTTGTGCAAAAGGATCAATGTCTTAAGCGTTTTCAAATCTTTCCGCTACTTTTTTCCAGTTGATTACATTCCAAATTGCAGCCAAATAATCAGGGCGCTTATTCTGGTATTTGAGGTAGTAAGCATGTTCCCATACGTCTACTCCTAATAGCGGAATACCCTTTACTTCAGCCACATCCATTAAAGGATTATCCTGGTTAGGTGTGCTCGACACTTCGAGTTTGCCGTCTTTAACAATGAGCCAGGCCCAGCCGCTTCCAAAGCGGGTAGCACCGGCAGCATTGAATTTAGTTTTAAATTCATCAAAACTTCCGAAAGCAGCATTGATGGCATCGCCTAATTTTCCCGAAGGAGTTCCACCCGCATCCGGCGCCAAAGAATCCCAGAAAAAAGTGTGGTTCCAGTGTCCGCCGCCATTGTTTCGTACTGCAGGACTGATGGCGCCCGCGGCTTTAACCAGTTCTTCAAGCGATTTATTTTCATTGGGGGTTCCCGCTATTGCCTTATTGAGGTTATCAACATAAGCCTGGTGATGTTTGCCATGGTGGATCTGCATGGTAAGAGCGTCTATATGAGGTTCAAGTGCGTCGTGCGCATACGGCAGTGCCGGTAATGTAAAAGCCATAATCTATAGTTTAAAATGTGAGAATATACAGGTAAAATGGATAACAAATTTACGCAGTAATAGCATTCCTTTTTTGTATTTTATTATCCATGGTTTATGTACCTGTTATGTCCATCATAAATAATGCCGTTTACTAGGGTAATGACATTAATAATAGTAAGGAAACAATCTAAAAATGTTTGTTTTATACCGTCAAAATTTCCTATTTTTGCCGCCCTTATTCCTCCTTAGCTCAGTTGGTTAGAGCATCTGACTGTTAATCAGAGGGTC
>CAYMKT010000229.1:0-3674 GCA_964391065.1 uncultured Terrimonas sp.
CGCTACAGCGTGCATAATTCTTCAAAATGCTATAACTGTCTTACGCTTCGCGATGACGTTGCTTTTTCTTTCCAGCCAAGTCCCCTGCCACGCGCAAGCGTCCCGCTTGCGCCACCAGGAACTACTTCCCCAATCCCTTCCTCACTTCCGGCGCTACTTTAGTACCGAATAATTCAATCGATTTCATCATATCCTTATGTGCAGGCGCGCCCACATCCATGTGTGCAATGAAGCGCGTGATGCCAAACAACTCATGCATGTATAAAATTTTGTCCGTCACTTCCGAAGGATCGCCGATAAACAAAGCGCCTTCTTTTGAGCGGCCACCATCGTACTGCGACTTCGAATACGGTCCCCAGCCTCTTTCCCGGCCTATGCGGTTCATCTGCGAGGCATAATTGAAATAGTAACCATCTACCATTTCCGGCAATTCGCTAACAAAAGTATGCGAGTGTATACCCAACTGCATTTGCGTTACATCATGCCCGTGTTTGGCATATTCCTGTTTATAGTATTCAATCAATGGCTGAAACTGCCTGGGCATTCCACCAATAATAGCAACCATTAATGGTAAACCTAATGTGGCTGCGCGCAATACAGATTGTGGCGTACCCCCTACGGCAATCCAGATGGGGAGTTTTCCGTCGTTTGATGCTCTTGGGTAAACGGTCTGGTTTACCACGGGCGCCCGCAGCTTCCCTTTCCAGTTTACCACTTTATTGCTGTTGATGTTGAGCAGCAGGTCTAATTTTTCTTCAAACAGTTGGTCGTAATCTTTCAGGTCGTATCCAAAGAGTGGAAAAGATTCGATAAAGCTTCCCCGGCCTACGCCAATTTCGGCCCTGCCATTGGAGATCAGGTCAATGGTAGAAAAATCCTGGTATACCTTAACCGGCTCGGCCGAACTCAATACGGTAACCGTGCTGGATAGTTTAATGTTTTTGGTAATACCCGCTGCCGCTGCCAATACAATTTCCGGCGACGACACTGCATATTCAGGCCGGTGGTGCTCGCCCAATCCAAACACATCCAAACCAATGTCGTCGGCTAATTTTATTTCTTCCAGTATTTCCCGGAGTTTAATTCCTGCATCTGCCGGCTTTCCTGTCTGCTTGTCAAATGCCAGGTCGCCAAACATGCCTATGCCCAGTTCCATATATTATTGATTATTTTGACCGCGAAATTAGGATTCAATGCACTAACCTTTCTTAATGTAGAATAAGAAAAAACCCTGACAGGTTTCAGATGTGGCTGTAACCCGTCAACTGAAAATCAAAGAATGGCATTGCTTTGATTACTTTCGGCCGGAAGCTGCCAGGTGAATAGCTGCACCCAAAAAGTGATACAGCATATAATTTAACGCGTATTTTCTTTCTACCTTTAAGCTCAGTTATTAACTTCAAACTTCAATCGTTCTTTTTTTATCAAACCTAAATTCGCAATATGAATCGTTATATGGTTATCTCAGGCCATACCGAGCAAAATTGCCGTCAGGCAGTGAAGTATTTTGCTGAATTTTATGCCGGCTATATTACGCATTTTGAATGGGGCTGTAAGGATAACGACCACAATGCTTATGCCATTATTGAGGCAGAAAGTCATGAACAAGCATTGCTGTCTGTTCCCTCCCTGCTCAGAAACCAGGCAAAAGTCATTCGGCTTACTTATTTCTATCCTAAAAAATCGGGCGACGATGATCTCCACCAAAAAAAGATGGAATGAAGACGGCTGTTGGCGTCACCAGGCGATAACGTCTTTCAAAAATGGCATGCATACCTGCGTCCGGTTCTTTGGATTTGTTTCACTATACACTTTTGCAGCTTCCTTAACTCACACATCCACTACACTTTATTTAAGCCTGCTGCCGAATAACCTGGCAAAAGTGTTGCGCATTATTTCTTGCCCAAAAATGAAGTTTTGATCAGGCTTATACATTCGGAAACACTATTGTCCGGCTAATTGATGAATCACAGGTATGATACACCCTGAACCCCGGTTCCGCAGCGGCTACGGGGCGGCTAAGCCTTTTGCTGCACTTCGTTTGCAAAAGGCGGTCTCACGAATAAAAGAACCTAAATTTCAGCTTGGATTTGTTAGTACAATTAAGGGCTTTACATAGAAAAATGGCGGAGGCACACCCTGTTTATTGATCAGTACCATAACATTATCAAAATGACTGAACATACCGCGCAGCAAACACTGTCTTCAGACATACTCCGGGATAACCTGGATTATACCCTCTTTTCATGGAGCAAACAAAAAGGGATTGATCCTATAATAGTGGAGAGAGGCGAAGGCGTTTACTTTTATGATTATAGCGGAAAAAAATACCTCGATTTTTCATCCGGGCTGATGAACGTTAATATCGGTCACGGACACCCGCGGGTTGCCGCTGCCGTGTTGCGGCAAATGAACCAGGTGAGTTATGTTACACCGTCTTGCGTTACAAAGACGCGTGGCGACCTCGGCAAAAAGCTGGCAGAAATTGCGCCGCCCGGTATCAGCAAAACTTTATTTACTACGGGTGGCGCGGAATCGATCGAGAATGCCATCAAGCTGGCAAGACTCTATACAGGCAAACATAAAATCCTGGCCAGGTATCGTGCCTTTCATGGCGCTTCCTATGGCGCGATGAGCGCTGGCGGAGACCCGAGAAAGATACCGCACGACAGTCAGCAGGCAGGAAACATTGTTCATTTGGAGGATCCTTATTGCTATCGCTGTCCCTGGTCGCAGCCCGGACCGGATACCTGCGGCCGTGAATGTGTAAGCCATATTGAACGCGTAATACAGTTTGAAGGTGCTGAAACAATAGCGGCAATACTAATGGAAGGAGAAAGCGGTACTTCGGGGTGTATTAAATATCCAAAAGGTTACCTTAAACAGGTAAGAGCGCTTTGCGACAAATATGATATTTTATTTATTGCAGATGAAGTAATGAGTGGTTTTGGAAGAACAGGTCATTGGTTTGGCGTAAACGCTCATGAGGTGATTCCTGATATGATTGCTACGGCAAAAGGAATAACGGCCGGTTATTTACCGCTTGGAGCGCTTATGGTGAGCGATAAAATTGCCGCGGAATTCGACGACCAGGTACTATGGCTGGGATTGACGTATTCCGCTCATCCTGTAAGCTGCGCTGCGGCTCTGGAAGTTTTAAGCATTTATGAACATGAAGGATTGCTTTCTAATGCCGCTGAAATGGGTAGGTATATTGAAACCCGTGTAAAAGAATTACAATCCATACATCCCTGCATAGGCGATTTCAGAAATACCGGTTTACTGGGTTGTATCGAACTGGTTAAAAACCGAAACACCAAAGCGCCAATGGCTCCATACCATGCAAAAGCATCGGATATGGTGGTAATGAATAAAGTGGCTGCGCATTTAAGAGCGCTTGGTATGTATACGTTTGTTCGGTGGAATTATATATTTATTGCGCCTCCGCTGTGTATTAACACTGCTCAGATTGATGAGGGACTCCGCATTATTTCCGGAGCATTAAAAATTGCAGATGCATATTGTGATGCGTAGAAGATAATTAGTTCAATGGCTGCATTCTGCAACGATGTTAATGTATTGCGGATCTGCCAGTATTGTTGCAATAATCTGCAAGTCACATTTGTTAAATGATTTAAAAAGAAAAAAGGATTACCAATTAAGATAATCCCTTT
>CAYMKT010000230.1:0-3673 GCA_964391065.1 uncultured Terrimonas sp.
AAAACGGTTCCCCCCCAGGAATACCCAACCCCAAAACCAGCAATAAGCACTTTACTGCCGGCTTTAATACTATTTTCAGTTAACGCCTGTTTCATAGCGATCGGTATAGTTGACGACACTGTGTTTCCACAATGCTCCATTGAAATAAAAAATTTCTCCTGGGGTATCTTTATTTTTTTACGCAGGTAATCAAGCATAAACCTGTTGGCCTGATGAAAGATGAACAAGTCAACCTGTTCCCGTTCCATTTCATTTTTTTGGAGCACCTGATTTACAAGGGAAGGGACAGATTCTAATGTGAAATTAAAAATTTCAGAACCATTCATATAAAGATAGTTATCATTGAATGGATTGCCTTCGGCATCAAGTTGCAGTGCTTGGTCGGGTGATTTTGAAAACCGGGCAGCTCCGTTTCTCACAATAAGATTATTTGCACCTTTACCATCCGTGCCCAATACCATTTTGCCAACCCGGCATCCCTGTGGTTTTGAAGATATCCATACTGCTGCTGCCGCGTCTCCGAAAATTGACCGGTTTCCCTTGTCCTCCGGATGCAAAAAGCGACTATATGTCTCCGCAGTAATTAAAAGCACATTCCCAACATCGCCTGAAGCAATTAATCCTTTTGCCAAACCTAAGCCATATACGAAACCGGAACAACCCTGGTTGATATCTATAGCGCCCGCAGTTACCGGCAACCCCAGCCTTTCATGAACCAGGCAGGCGGTAGTTGGTAAAAAATAATCCGGGCTTTGTGTGCACAATATCAAATAATCAATTTCAGCCGGGTGTATATCATTTTCGCTAAAAAGGATTTGTGCTGCCGCCACTGCAAGGTCTGATGTAAATTCGCCTTCACCTGCAATATGCCGCGTGGATATTCCAACTTTACTCATTATTTTGTCTACACTCCACTCAGGAAAAAGACCACTAAGTTGTTCATTAGTTAAACGCGCCGAAGGCAGATAATAAGAAACAGCAGATAAATATGCAGAAGAATTGTTTGACATGTATTACTATTCACCTTTATATTTCAATTAACCGGGGAATAACAATGTTCTCAAAGGTCAGGTAGGCCGTTCCCCAGGACAGACCGACTCCAAAACCGCAAAGCATTACCCTATTGGATTGATGTTCGAGGTTATTCTTTAATGCAGTAACTATTGTAAGCGGAATAGATGCAGAACTGGTATTTCCAAAATGTTGAAGCGAATAAGGAACTTTCTCAGGAGGCAGATTTAGTTTTTTCCTTATTTTTTCATTCATCATTTTGTTAGCCTGGTGAAAAATGGCATAGTCAATCTCCTCATTGGTGATACCCAGGTGTTCCATCAATTTCTTATATGTTTTGGGCGCCTCACTGATGCCAAAAGAAAAAACGTCAAAACCATCGAGGTGCAGACTATTAGGAGTTCTTGTTAATCCTTCATTATTAGTAGACTCGACTAGTGACTTTTCTGTAAAACGGTTTCTAAATCCTCCGTCGGGAACGATGATGGCTTTATATCCAGCGCCATCAGTAGCCAGGTGAAACTGGATTCCGGCAGACTTTTCATCGTATTCAAGGATAGTTGCTGCACCCGCATCTCCAAACAGCATGCTACTGCTTTTATCTTTAGGATAAGGGATTTTTGAAGCGGTATCACCCACTAATAAAAGTCCTTTTTTAATTTGGCCGGACGACAGATAAGACGCCATTATATTCAGTCCATATATATACCCGCTACAGCCCAGCGGTACATCAAAGGCAAGCGTTTCTTTATTCAGTTGAAGTCTGTCCTGGATAATACAGGCTGTATTAGGTAAAAAATGATAATCCGGGGATTGTGAAACGAACACCAATATCCCGATCTCATTTTTATTTATTTGCAATTCCTCTATCAGCTTCTCTGCCGCGGCTACACACAAGTCGGAAGTGCAAACGGCCTGATCGGCAATCCTCAGCTCTTCAACACCAACATTATTAATAAATGCATTGATATCATTTTGAGGAAAAATGATGTTATCAATATTCTTAATGGTGTCGCTGGGAACGCATGCGCTTATACCTTTAACAGATACATATTGACTATGAAGTAGTGCCATAAAAAGAATTAATCAATAAGTTTATATCTTCCCCCATCAAGTGTAAGCGATTGACCTGTCATCCATTTGGAGGCATCCGCCAGTAAAAAAACAGTTGCATTCGCTACATCTTCTGGTTTACCATAGCCGAGGGGATATTGCTTAACGTCCTTCTCAACCACTTCCCTCGAAAGGAGGTCTTCCATTTCAGACGCCATTGCTGTTTGAACCATACCTGGCTCCACGGTATTCACTCTTATTTTCAGTGATGAAAGTTCGTTTGCGATAACCCGGCTTGCGGCAGACATCGCACCCTTACTTCCTGTATATAACAACGACGACTTTGTTCCGATTTGTTGAGCAACAGAAGAAATCAACACGATGGAAGAGTATACACCTTTTTTTATTTTTTTCTCACGAATGATCTGGGAAATCAACAACACCATGGAAAAGTAATTAATATTCATTACTTCCTCAAGGCTCTCACGTTTGACAAATTTAAGAGGGGTAAGCTTGCTTATCCCTGCAGCATATACCAATCCGTTTATTTCGGGAATGTGGGTAACAATGTTTACGATGTCTGCGTCCTGTGATAAATCTGCGCTAAGATAGGATGCACAGGTGTCGCCCAGTTCATTCACCATTTCCTTCAACCGATCTTCACGCCTGGCAACTCCGATTACTTTTCCCCCGCCGGCTACAATAGCTCTGCAAATGCTCAAGCCAATTCCAGAAGAAGCGCCGGTAACGAGGATTGTTTTCCCTTCGAGGGAAAAAGGGGAGTTTACTTCCATTTGTTGGCTTTTCAAACTTTCTTAAAAGCTTCAGGATTGTTTTGCAAGCACCCTTTCAAATAATTGTTCAATAGTTTCAGATTCTCTCAGGTCTGTACCGGTAATTTTTGTGTTGTAATTTTCGTCTACCATTGCAATGATCATCAATGCTATCATTGAGCTCCATTCATCCAATTCTTTAAACTTGCTATCGAAACTAATGTCCGAAGGATCTGTTTCATCAAATTGGTCGGCAAAAAATTGTAAAAATTGATTCTTTTCCATAATAATTAGCTTACTTATTGAAAATTGAGCGCTATTGATTACTCCTTTTACATGCAGGGCGAAATTAACGTTTTAAACCGGGCTTCTACAACACGGTACAATAGTTATACTCCAGTAGGCATGGCGGGCACGCCCATATAATGCCCATTATCTTTTATACTTCTAAACAAAATGGACATTGGTGCGATGATATTGGAATTACCCACCTTTTTATATTGCAAGATACCCGAACTCATGCCAAAATCGTTCTGATCACCTATCTCTACCCCTCCGGAAATTAAAGTTGAAGTTGCAAAAGTATTATAATTACCTATAACCGTATCATGCCCTACCCTTACCCCGGCATTAAAAACATTGTAATTACCTATTTTATTGTCTGCAGACAGGGAAGAAAAGGGTTGGATAATATTACCTACGCCGATAGTCAGGGAATTAAAATGCAGGAATTGACATGATGGATGAAAAAGGTTTGGAAATGTTAATTTACCGGAAGTAAGTTTTTTTGTTATAGAAACAATATTATGCGATTTGCCAGCAGCGATTACAACGTC
>CAYMKT010000231.1:0-3667 GCA_964391065.1 uncultured Terrimonas sp.
TTGCCACGACTCCTGTAAATATTTACTCACTTCATTCATAGGGTCAGGAGTCTCGTAATGACGTTCGGGGAGTGAAGCCGTCATTTTCCCGCTCCCGGTGTTCGCCGCCCCGCCGTTGTTGTGTATGCAGGGCAGGCAATGCGTGCAGGCGTGCCAACAACAGAAGCGATAGGAGCATGCTACCGGGCAATGTGCGAATGGTGCTGACTGAAGAAACCAGGCAGGACATTTATCCGGCGGCAACACCCGAAGGCAATGTTACGTACCCACCAAAGGTGTCTAACACTTTTGAACTGTCTGACACCTGCTCTTTCGCCCTCCACCTCCTTATTGTCCCTGCGCAAGACTATACGCTTTTTTATCGCCCCACGCATTTAATATTTCGGAAGAGCAAATTTTGAAATTGCCGCTCAAACTAACATACAGTCCGAGTATATCCTGCTGGTTGAGCGGTTGTCCGTCAAGTGTTTCAAAGCGCACATTATATAAATTAACGAGGTTTGTATATACCGAACCCGTGGGCCATACCTGTGTGCCCCGGTTGCTGATATTCACCAGTTTGAATTTTACGCCGGCGTGGCGCTCACATTTAACCGCTATCGTTTGCGGCTGCTCATTGCTCTCAATAAAAAGGTCAACACCAACGATATCCTCAACGCCGATTTCTGTTGATTCCATCATAGCATTTTGCAACAGCTTGAAGGGCGTTGGGGTACCAGGTTTGTTAGGGATAACCGGCTTGGGATTGTGTGCAGGGTTCTTACCAAAGTTACTAATCACAGCATTGGCAAACTGCGTAGTGTTAACAGCAGGAATGGATTTATCGCCAAAATCGCCGGTGTGTACACCACTTTCCAATGTGTACAACAGCGCATTTTCAATGATGCCCGCGTTTTCAGTTAAACCTACATGCAGCAGCATAGAGATACCACTGAGCAGCAATGCTGTTGGATTGGCAATATTCTTTCCGGCAATGTCGGGCGCTGTGCCGTGCACCGCTTCAAAAATGGCGATGTGGTCGCCAACATTGGCCGATGGGGCGAAACCTAATCCGCCAACCAGCCCGGCACACAGGTCCGATACGATGTCGCCCTGCAGGTTTGTTAATACCACTACATCAAAACTATCCGGCCGGGTTACCAGCTTCATACACAGGTCGTCTACAATAATATCGTCGGCTTTGAGTTCGGGATATTCTTTCGCCACCTCGTAAAAACATTCAAGGAATAAGCCATCCGTTATTTTCATGATGTTAGCCTTGTGGCCGCAACTGATGCGTTTTGCCTTTTTTTGTTTGGCTATTTCAAAAGCATACCGGATCACCTGTAAACTGCCCGGCCGGGTAATAAAACGCCGGCTTAATGCCACATCGTGTGTAAGCATATGCTCAATGCCGCCATAAGTATCTTCAATATTTTCTCTTACCACGGTGATATCAATCGGAATTCCTGCTTTCGAAAAAACAGTGTCTACCCCATGCAGAGATTGAAATACTCTTTTATTGGCATAGGTATTCCATGTTTTGCGAGCCGTAACATTTATGCTCTTCACCCCTTTGCCCTTTGGCGTTTCCATGGGGCCTTTAAAAAGTAAACCCAGCGATTCGATAGCCATTTGCGCTTCCGGTGTCATGCCGTTCGAAAATCCCTTGTCGAATACCCACTTGCCCATATCAACAAACGCATATTCGAGCGGAACTTTATTGGCTTCAAAAATGTGCAGTACAGCATCCATTATTTCGGGACCAATACCATCGCCTTTGGCTACAGCTATTCTCATTGTCAGGAATTTTAAGTATTTGTAAAAAAAGGTGAGGGCAAGAAATCTGGAAAATCTGCGGCAAAGGTAATCGCCATTTTAATTGAACCGTCAGAAAATTATGATTTATTGCCTCATCCTCTCATTGTTTTTTGTTATTTTTAGAGCAAACTAAGCTAAGGCAATGGCATCAAAAGTAACAGAAGGGGTTATTGTAACCGTTGAAACATTTTATCAGCCGGATTACAGTAATCCCGTAAGTGGAGAATTTATGTTTGCCTATCGTATCACGTTACAAAATGATAATGCATTTCCTGTACGGTTGCTACGCAGGCACTGGCATATATTCGACAGCAATGGCACACAGCGCGAAGTAGAGGGCGAAGGGGTTGTGGGTGTACAGCCCCAGATTAACTCCGGCGAACAATATCAATATGTAAGCGGATGTAACCTTCGAACCGAAATGGGTAAAATGTTCGGTACGTATACCATGGAGAACATCGCGTCTAAAAAGCAGTTTGAGGTTAAAATACCGGTATTTGATATGATTGTTCCTTTCAAGATGAATTAACATATTTTTCCGCTTATTTCGACGTAACTTTGCACGCCTTTAGCAGGTACCGTTAAACGCGTCCGTTTTAGAAAACGCGGCGTTGTAAAACAGTAAAAAGGCAATTTTCCCGTTATTCATTAAATTAAAATTTTGAACAGGGGTGTAGTTCCCCCGGATAGCAAAACACAACCCATGTATAAAGTTACGTTCAACAATAAAAACAGGGTATTTTTCAATGCACTGAAAGCTAATGTAGATCAGTATTTTACTGATAACAATCTGCGTAAGACCGGAAACTGGAAACTGTATCTTAAAACCATCATCCTGGTTCCGGCGGCTATTCTCATCTATCTGTCTCTTTTGTTTTTGCCGCTTAATCTGGCTGCAGGTATTGTGCTGAGCGGATTGTTTGGGTTTACTTTAGCCAGCATTGGTTTTAATGTAATGCACGATTCCTGCCACGGAAGCTATTCTTCGCGCCAGTGGGTGAACGAAATAATGGGCTTAAGTATGAATGCCCTGGGTGGAAACGCCTTTTTATGGAAGTTAAAACACAATATTGTTCATCACACCTACACCAATATTGATGGCATCGATGATGATATTAATAACAAGCCCTTTATGAGAGAGTGTTCCACACAGAAATGGTATGCTCCACATAAATACCAGCATTATTATATGTTTTTCCTTTATGGGTTTACTTCTCTTTTCCTGCTTTTCATTACGGACTATATCAAATACATTACCAAAAAAGTATATACCACGCCGCTTAAACCTATGGATATTAAGGAACACCTTATCTTTTGGATATCAAAAGCGCTCTATGTAGGGTTCACTATTGTATTGCCTGTTATGGTGGTGGGATGGCAGGCATGGCTGCTGGGCTTCCTGGTGATGCATTTTGTATTGGGTTTAACCCTGGCATTGGTTTTTCAGTTAGCACACGTAGTGGAGCACGCAGAATTTGATATTGCTGGCATAGAACCCAAGAAAATTGAAAACGAATGGGCCATACACCAGGTAAAAACAACCGCCGATTTTGCAGCTAAAAGCAAGTTGGTATCCTGGTTTGTAGGTGGCTTAAATTTCCAGATCGAACATCATTTATTTCCCCGCATTAGTCATATACATTACCCCAACCTCAGCAAAATTGTGGAAAAGACCTGCGAAGAGTTTGGTATACGCTACAATTACTTTCCAACGCTGGGCAGCGCTATCGCATCTCATATAAGGTTTATGAAGCAAATGGGTCAGCGTCCGGTTGAAAGCATCGCGGGGGTTTCGCGTGATGCCGCTTAATTCTGATCTTTTTGTAAGTCGGGTAATGCATACTTTTCCTATATTCGGATAAATTTG
>CAYMKT010000232.1:0-3654 GCA_964391065.1 uncultured Terrimonas sp.
AAAGCAAATCCCATTCCTACGATATACCCCATTGCTTCTTTCAATGCGTCATTGCTTTTGAAGTTGGGATTGGTGTTGATGTCGGCATGCACTTCCATAGCCACACTAAACCGGGAAAAAATGTTGCACAATGCGTATGCTACTTCAATACTTTTTCCTACTTCAGTAAGCATTCGTTGTTTGATGCTCATTTTCTGCTTTGTGATTTCGTTGTGTATATACATGAAGCCACCTTTTCCCTTCCGGATGAAAACAATCACAGTAGCAAATTCTGTTTCCCGTCCTTTCACCTGGCTGTCGGTACCAATACATACTTTAAGTTCATGTCCGGCAGTTTTTTCCCGCAGCAATACATTCATTACTTCGTCTTCAATTGGGATACTGATTCTTTCGCCCGATAATTTTCTCCATTGTTGTAACTGTTCCATTGGTGATTGTTTTTACATTTTTATTTTCAGGCATGAGTTACAGGATTCCCTGCCTGTCGGTAGGCGGGAAACCTATGTCAGCGATTTTGGAGGCCGCAGTGTTACCGTTACACCAAACTCATACTATGTGGACGAAACAGGATTCGAACCTGTACGGTCCCGTCTTCAGCGGGATGCTCTACCATTGGAGCTATCCGTCCTTTTTGTTGGCCCGGTGAGACTCGAACTCACTACCCTCCGGTTAAAAGCCGGATACTCTAGCCAAATGAGCTACGAACCAATTTGATGCGACTGCTGGACTCGAACTAACGACTTCTACCTTGTAACGGTAGATTTCTTCCACTGAATTAAGTCATCCTTCGTTGCGGCCTCAAGATTCGAACTTGCATTTCTGGCTTATGAGACCAGCGTGCTACCATTGCACCAAACCACAATTTTATAGTTGGCCTGGCTGGATTTGAACCAGCAACCTTTTGCGTATAAGGCAATTGCTCTTACCATTGAGCTACAAGCCATCATTCAGTTGGTTTAATGAGACTCGAACTCATATCTCTTCATTCGTAGTGAAGTATTCTTATCCGTTGAACTATAAGCCAGTTTACCTTGCTTGTTTGAACTGTTAATCATTTCATCCTATACATCTTTGTTCAAACATTTGGTTGACTCCGGGGCTCGAACCCTGTTCTCCACATTCACAATGTGGCACTTTACCAGTTAAGCTAGAGCCAACGTATTGCTGCTGAGCCTGGATTCGAACCAAGACCACCAGTGTCAAAAACTGATATGCTCCACCATTACACCACTCAGCATTTTTTCAGCTCGTATATTTTCTACATCTCCGCGAAATAGTTTTTGTCATGTGAGGGTAACCCATATTTATGCATCCCATGCTTTGTTTATCGTATAATCATTTGAGCCTGCTCGCATTGCCAATAAAAAACCCGGTCGTTTATTGCGGCCGGGTCATTCATGCTGCCTGTTTTATACAGACTATGTATGAATATACCACGGTCGTTTATGTTTCCGATCTCCTCCTTTGCCTGCTTGAACAGTTTCGTTTATCGTCTGCACATACCAATGACATCCAGCTAATGATAGCTGTTTATTCCTTCCTTGAATTGTAAATCGTTGATATCGTAAATGCTTCAGCATAATTCGTATTTGATCATAAGATTACACTTTTTCTGATATGCCCTGATTAAGATAAAGCGTCATTTTTTTTACCGCCCTCTTCACCGTAGTCCATAAAAAACCCCGCAATTTCTTGCGGGGCCTGTATTTTACTCGAATCCGTTTTGTAAACTTATTCTTCAGCATTACATGCCCCGCAAACTGTATAGTCATTTTTTGGACTAAAACAATTTATTGATTCCGTATGTAGTAACTGTATGCGTTGCATGTATTGTTAATAATTTGTTTTGCGATGCAAAGGTTGAATGATTTTTTTTATAATGCAAATTTTTTGTCGAAATATTTTAAGATATTTTTTTAGTCGCTATTTTGTCACTCGAATTAATGAGTGTAATGTGCATGTAGCCTGTATTAAAATAAATACTTCGACAAGGGTTATACCAGGTATTCATCAAAAATTAATTCCCGAGATTTCCACTCCGTGGATATACCAATATCCTAATTCCTTGTCGCGGTTTATATGCACCACCCAGTTGCCTGAAAGCATGCACGACTGAATATCAGTAACGGCAGTAACCGAATAACTTCCTGCAACTTCACAAGCATCTTCCTGCACATTACAGCTATCGCAAATGATGCTGTTTATCACCAGGTCGTCGTAACCAGCTTTAAATGTATTAACCTTCTGTTTGAACTCATCTGCGGTAATTGACGAATGATGATTGAGGCGAAGTTCCTGATCAACGAATACCGGCATCCATTCCATAGGTATTTTTTTAAGAATATATTCAATGCAATCTTCTATAGCCATCCGGGTATTATCATAAACAGGATCAGGATGAAACTCATCGTAAATAAAATTGGTCATCATTCCGGGAAGATTCATATCGCTCATCTCGTAATCAAACAGTTCCTCGATAGTAAATCGGTAAAGTTCCCTAACGGATATATTCGGGCTGCAGACGTCCAGTGAAATATTGTGCTTACGAAGAAGTGTGTCCAGCGTTTTCCATGCTTGCTGTACCTCTTCGTCTGAAATTTCACGAGATGGTAAAAAATGCCGAGGTCTGCCAATCCTGTCGTATACTTTAATATATGTCGGATTTTTCGACTGTTCTTCAAATGCCATAATGTATTTGAGAAAATCATGTTCTATCGATGGTGATAAGGGCGTTTGTAATGCATCTTCATCTGGGAACTTTGCGCCATGTTCCAGCATCAGTTTCATTTTCAAAAAATCATTTTCGGCTTTGAACTGCTCATCGTCATTGAGGTGGGGAAAGCTGTCTGACATAGGTTTTGCTTTTAATGAACTAAAGTGAGGTGTTGAATAAAATATACGACTATAATTTCCGGACATAGTGGCTGGTACTAAACACTTATCTCTTCGGGTTGCTCGTTCGCAGGCATTTCATCATAGGTGCGCCCGTTCAATACTCTTCCGGTTTTCTTTTTGTTGGTACCGCCCCATTGTTTGAAGAAAAATGCCACACCTTTTTTTTCGGCTTGCTGTTGAATATCCAGCACCCAGTCTACATCCATTGGACGTGGTTTTCTGCCACTTTCGCCCCCCACTATTACCCAGTCAATTTTGTTAAGATTCATTTTAGGCAGCGGGCCAATCAATGGCTCACAGGATAGGAATTTTGTTTTTGCGTTTGTTTTCCGAAGGTCATCTATCCGGTGCATTACTCTTTCGTCTTCAACCGAAACACCCATCCAGATATTATGTGTCCATTTTAGTTGCTTATGGTAGTTCAATAGAATGTCAGAACGCTTTGTCAATACCTGGTAAATGTGGGGAGTATCATTCATCACAGCAAATACCTTTTTGATGAATTCGAACGGAACATCTTTGTGAAAGAGATCGCTCATGGAATTCACAAATACCACTTTCTGATGCTTCCAGGTATAAGGAACATCCAGGGAATCTTCATGCAATCGTAATTTAAAACCATCTTTATATTTATCCACCCCCATTGCCTGTAAACGACGGGCCATTACCTCTGCATAGCAATATTTACAGCCTGCTGAAACTTTATTACAACCTGTTGTGGGATTCCAGGTCATTTCTGTCCATTCGATGGAAGATTGT
>CAYMKT010000233.1:0-3642 GCA_964391065.1 uncultured Terrimonas sp.
AAACGGGGCGCCACATCTTCCCGGCAAAGAACCTACGTGGACCGGCCATCCGGATTTTATTGCTTTCAATAATGTAATGCGGGATGAACTCGACAATACCAACGAATTGATTAACCTGCTGGAGAAAGGCGGATTAGCACTAATGATTACAACGGTTGATCCCGCATACGAAGACCGGTTTCTGCTGAGTTCAGCACTTGTAAGTCAGCTCAGGCAAAAAAGAAAAATAATGCTGGATCATTGGGAAGATATCCAGGATTACCTGGCATCACCTTTTAAATAGTTCTCATTAACCAAATACCAAAGTTTATCGTTATGAAAATATTGATTAAAAGCCTTTTTGCATTAGGTGTTGTTTTGCTTGCTGTAAACATCGTGGGCGTATTTAAATCTATGCGCAATCCCGAATTGTATACCCTTGAACACCAGATTAAAAACAGGCTTAACGATGTCACCATAAAATATCCTGATATCAATGAAATGCTGGTTCGTAAAGAAAATGAAACCAATGAGGCGTTCGCCGTTCGCGTAAATAAAGTGGTGAATGACGGATTTGCCCATTACTGGAAAAAAGAAGGGATTGACAAGTATCATATGCGCGTACCTGTTTGGGAAAATTACCTGCTTTATGCGGCTTCCTATATCAACCCTTCCCATTACGAAAGATATGAATTCAGCAACTACAAAAAGAACCTGGAAAGAGGTGTAGGGCTGTGCTCTTCTCACTCAATTGTGGTAAAGGGGGTACTGCAGGACAATGGTATCAAAGCCGAGTTGATGGATGTTGGCGGACGTCATGTGGTGGTAAGGGCCGAGTTGGACGACGCAAAAGCCATTATCCTGGATCCGGATTTTGGAGTAGTAGTGCCTTACGACACAGCGGCTATCACTGCCGATCCGGAACTGGTGCGGGCTCCCTATCAAAATATGGCGGCGCTATATTACGCAGAAGCTAAAGAGCCTTATACCACGGGTTTGATGGTTGAAATTTTTGGCAATCGAAAATATATCTATAATGTGCACAACTGGTTCGAATACTTTTCTTATTGGGCAATCTGGATCATCCCGTTTTTATTAATGGCGCCGCTCGCGATCCGCGTATTCAAGCAAAATAACAGCAGAGCGTAAAAAAATATGTCAAAATTGCTTCATCAACCCAACTGTTTTGCGATGACCATAGTTCCAGGAAAATATCGGATGATCTATAGCTTGTTTTTATGTTGTTTTACGATCACAACATTGGCACAGTATAAAGCAACTTCTCACCGGCAGCCGCAGCCAGGCGAAATACCCGTAAGCAAACCCGGAAGTTATGGCGAGGCGGGCCGTACCTATATTCTCATCAACGATATCACATCCGATAAAACCGCTGTTTTCTTAGGAAAGGACGTTACCCTTGATCTTAACGGCTATACCATAAGATATGCCGATGCTAACTATGGGCATGTTGCCAATTCGGGGTTTGAAGCGGGTACCGAACATTGGGATCTGTCGAAAGCACCCGGAGCCAAAATTATGAATACCGCCGACATTCATGTTTTTGTAGGCGACAAACTCATGAGCCTGCAGCCGGGCGATGAAATCACCTCCTCCTATGTATACCTTCCGGTTGCCAACCGATCCTACATAGCGATGTGCGGAATAACCGGCCGCCACTATCACGATTCTTTAATGAAGGGTGATATACGCAATGAAATGAAGGTGAGTGTATTCGTGGAAGATGAGGAGGGAAAAGAAGTACGCTGCCTTTCAAAATATAAAGATACCACCATGCTTAGCTGCCCGGTAGAGAAGCGAAGTCCCAGGTTGGGCGGTGGATATGTATACGCCCATCTCAATAACTTACCTGCGGGAAAATACCGGGTACGCGTAAGGGCAGATACAGATTGCCTCGTAGATGAGATCGATATCCGGCCGGCGATGGACGCAGGTATTGGAATAGTTGGCGAAACCTATGCCATGGGCCATTACGATCACCTGTACGAATCCAAACTCAGCGCTTTTTTTGATTATACCGGCGATCCGCAAAAAGGAACGCCCCTTTCCTCCGTGCCGGTGGTTAAAGGAAGAGGATCAGTTACTATACGTAACGGCGTTATTGAAAGCGCGGCCGTAGGCGCCATTTCCTGGGGCATCCAGTCAACCGCCGATCTTGTAAAACTGATACTCGATAACGTGGAAATAAAAACCGCGGGCATTAACACGATAGCGGTAGACGCTCCGCAGGCCATCATTACACATTGCCGTTTTGAGGTAAAAAGCCCCTTTATCATCAACCGTCATGGCAGCAATTTTTATGCAGTAGATCTTCGCGGCAACCATGCTTCCGAAGTATCGTATTCCGAATTTTACGGTGGACAGGGTTGTCTCGTTTTCAAAGGCAAACACTCCAATATTCATCATAATTATTTTGTGAATAACCAGTCTGTCACCAATCACTATAGTATTATGGCCATGGGCGACAGTTCGCGCATTTTCGACAATCGCATCGAGCCTGAAAGGGGATCTGGCATCGAAATTTTCAGGCATAAGTACATCGATATATTCAATAATACCATTAAAGTGCAATCTTCAGCGCCCACCTGCGAATATGGAACGGAAGAATACAGCGCCAACGCCATTCGTATAGCCGATTACAGGGCAAAGCCAGGCGCTATTGATGGAGCTTTGGGCAACCGCGTATACAACAATAAAATATTTATTCGGGCCATTAATTTTGAACATCCCAAAGCGTACGTGCCGTTATCCTGGGCTGTGTTTTACAGCGCAAGCGGCGGCGACAATGATATTTTTGGAAATGATATCGTAATTGAACACACGGCGCCCGGATCAAAAGCGCTCGCCAGCGGCTTTTTTATAACAGGCGGCACGGAAGGTTTTGGTGGAAATTTTTACGATAACCGCATCAGCACCAACGTACCTGCCGCATGGGTAGCTGGCAAATATGGCGGAACCATCAATACCAAAATATACCATAACACCATTATCAAAACGCCGGGTGCACCTGCCGGTTTCAAAGCCATTCGCATGGGCTTTGATGACTGCGGAGATTGTTTGGCCAAAAACGTAGCGTTTATATCTAATACGGTTGTGAATGATACTTTTGCTATCGATGTGTCGAAGCAGCAGCATTCGTATTCCGTTTACTGGAAACTTACGGTGAACATATCGGATAAAAAGGGTAAGCCCGCTCCTGGCGCGGAGGTAGTGATATCGGGCGGCAATTCGCAGGTAACCCGTAAAAAAAGCGATGAAGATGGCAGGCTTGAGGTTGATCTTTGTGCGTATACCGTGGATGGCGAAAGGAAGATCGTTTATACTCCCTATACCGTTCAGGTCGGAAAAGAAAAAAAGCAAATAGTGTTGAATAAAGATACAGAGCTGTCTTTTTTGGTCAAGAATCCCTGATGGCATAAATGGATTTGTGAACCGTATTTATCAATACGATACCCTGTGCACATTCCGGTTTTATCTTAATTGACGCAAACAGAACTTCATTTTAAAACGCTTTTACCAATGATGCGTTCATTGCTGGTTATATTGTTTTGTTGCCTGAGTGCTGCTTCATGCGTTAACAGGGAAGACAGGCTTGCTGTGAATGAGTCTGGACCGGGTATTGAAATAACAGACCAAAACCGCAAA
>CAYMKT010000234.1:0-3543 GCA_964391065.1 uncultured Terrimonas sp.
AATAGCGAAATTTTTTCAACCCGGCACTTACATCAAATTTTGGCGGGTAATAAACGAGCGATGGACAAGCGGTATTTGCAAACGCGATGCGAAAGGAAAGGCATTTCAGCGCAGGGTCTCATGGCTTGGCACAATTGTTTTTTATGAAGACTCCGGCGCGACGGTAAGTTTTGTCAACCTATCCTGTTTGATTTTTCTAAGTTACATTTTCTACAGAGAATTTGTAAATTTCTATAAGTGTTTGCACCTCCTTTTGAAAAAGGAATGATATGGTCAAACTCCAAATTTTCTTGACTGCCACATTTTACACATCTGCCTCCGTCACGATTCCAGACTTTATCCATTATGTCTTGAGGTATTGGCTCTCTACTCGAATCTTTATCTACTGGCTGATTTGAAACAGCTCCTTTGTCAAGCAGTTTTTTATATACTTCACGCTGCAACTGTCTTTTTCTGTCTTTTTCAAGAAGTTCTTGTCGAATCAAATTCTTTTCGTACTCTATTTGTTGTTGTTTCTTCTGCTCTTGATATTCTTGTTTTCTTCTTTCTATTTCAAATTTATGCTCGTCATAAAAAGCCCGAATATCTGTTTTGTAAAGCTTAAACCTGGTTTGAAGAAAATGTTCAAATTCTGATTCATTTTTTATAAGAACATCTCTTGCTTTCGAACCCTGATTTGCTCCTACAACTCCTATATGCTCTAATTGGTCCATTAGTCGTCCTGCACGATTATATCCCAATTTCATTTGTCGTTGAAGAAGTGAAGTACTACCTATTTGACTTTGGACTATAAATCTCGCTGCATCCTCTATCACAGGGTCAAGACTTTCTATATAAGTGTTGGAAAAGTCATCTTCGTTTCTTGCAAATCGTTCTATCAATTCGTTTTTTTCTTTTTCAACGAATTCTGTATGTTTAGAATTTTCCTTTTTCGATGGCTCGATTTGTCGAACATGCTTGTCTTCAATTTTGTAATCGCTAATAGGGTTATTTATTACAGAATCGTTAGTTTCTTTTGAATTATTGATTTTAAAAAGCCTCTTAAAAATGTTCATAGTGTCAATTTAAAATTGCAGGTAACGTTCACGCATTTGCGAAGCCGGGATTTGGAATCCGTCCAGCCGGGTTACAAATGCCTGATTGAAAATGAATGATTGAATTTACAACTTTTGCCGATTACATTCTGCCTGCCGGAAGCGGACTTTATAGCGACTTGCAGCCGAATACTCTTCCGTCTTACCCGGTTTTTCGCAAATGCGCTTATTGGCTGCATGCATCTAGTCTTTCGATTGTCTTACACTGGCTGACTTTTGCAACCTGCCATCAACTACTTTAACTTTAAGGTTTCCCATATTGATCTCATTGTCAATTTTTTTAACACGGTCAATTAGCATGTCATTGTTATCGACTTGAATAATTAAATAATAACTAGTTTCTGCTTGTTCTGCTTTATCATATTTTCCCAATTGATTTTCAAGACCGTGTTTAAGTCCGGTATTATTCGAGTATTTTATCTCTACATTTATTTTAATAGCTGCCCCTTTTGAAAATTTAAAATCAACACACCCAGAACCTGAGTTTGTTTCTGGACTAACATCTAAATCGTTAGCTAAACAAAATATTTGTGCGACTGAGAAAAATAATTGCTGTGCTGAACTTTCGTGCCTTAATTTTTTTGCTTTGCTTTCGTAAAGTAGTTTTGAAAGTCCGTTGTCTTCAATTTGATGTTTAAAATTATCTATTATATGTTCAACTGTCTCTTTTGGGGTCAGGGTGGGAAAAAAATTTGAATTTGAATTTTCAAGATTGTTAATTATGGTGTCAATACTTCCATAATTGTAAATGTTTATAATCTTTTCTTTTCTGTTTCTTTCAAGGAAGTCCAAATTCTTTCTATTTGTTTCAAGCTGATTGAAAATTGGCAAATTAAAAAGCATTTCATTAAAATAAATTGCACAATCACTTTTTAGTGAACATAAAGCAATATAGAACCATTTAAATAGTTCATACTTAGGTACCTTAGGCCTCAGTTCTTTTATTACTCCACTGATATGTTTAGAATACTCTTCGAATTTAATTTTAACTTGTTCATCTAATTCTTTTAAACTGTCAAATCCGTACGATTCAGTGATAAGAAGATATTCCTCCCTAAATCTAAACCAATACAAAAATTTACTTTGGGTATCAACCTTTTCAAGATTATTTTCAATTTGTTCAATAGCTGGAACAAGTATGTTGTCGTGTAAATAACTACGAAGACTATATTCAGACTTTTTAAATTCCTTAGTAATACTTGGTCTTGATAAATAATCAGACCAACAAGCCCAATCATACATGTTCCAATACTCCATCCATAAATCCGAAGTAAGACCCTCTGTCATCCTAAAATTTTATTTATTGAAGTGGTCGTCTGCTTGCAGCCAACGCCCCGATTGCCGCATCTTTCTAACTATAATCATCCGCTTTTAAACATTAAAAAGCGCTTATAGCCGTTTAATACTGGTTAAGCGCCAGGTTGGCCAAACGGCTAACTAATATAGTGTAATTCTTTAAGCATGGGGCTGCATCAAATTTTACAGGCGCTTTTCAAATTTTCTCAGGCTGGTGGTAACAGCCATCATGTGGCCGGTTAATTGTTTTGGCGCCGGGGCGGTTTACTTCGTTTGTACATTGCTTAATCCTCAATTGCCTCAATGCCCAATCGCTTAAGGTGTTCAAGGTGCTCCTTCATGGCCCTGAGCTGTTCAGGGGAGTGTGCCTGCCAATCTGCAACCTCACCAACCACCCGGAGCGGGCTCCGGGAGCGGTACGACTTTGTTGGATTTCCGGGATACTTCTTATCTGTTAAATTGGGGTCATCTTCAATAGGGCCTGTTGGCTCTACGATATAAATTCTGCCAGGTTCTTCGCCCCGGGCAAGTTCGGCTCCCCAAATAGCAGCATCCAGGGTTGCGGTCAGGTAAACATAGTCCGCCTTTTTTCTTTTGCCGTAGTTTGAATGAAAGCCGGGTTCAACCAGGTCTCCCTGCTTCAGAACGGCCTTCGTACCATGATAGAATGCCTGCGAACCCGGGTCGGGAGTATGCGCTATGGATTTATTCCCGCTGCTGCCTGTTTTCATTATAGAAATATGTTGGTGAATGTCTTTTGTGTTTTGTCCGTTGCAATAGTCCAACGGGCTGGCGAAGTTCAGATTTGTATTCATATCTGTCTGCTGTACCTTTCTTGCCGGTCTGTTTGTCTCCTTCATTTCAGCAAGGGAGTCAGGAGCGAGTTCAGTCAAAAGGATAATCTACGCCAACACTCCATTCGGCAGCATGGGCAAATTATTCAATGCGATGCCTGTGGCATCCACTATGGCATTGCGGATAGCAGGTGCAATCCCTACAATGCAGGCCTCGCCGGCGCCCGCCGACGGCAGGTCTTTGCGATCGATTAATACGATTTCAATTTTGGGTATATCGCTGAAGCGGGGAACCCTGTACGATGAAAGACCGGGGTTGAGGATTTTGCCATTGGCAAATTTTACCGCTTCAAACAGGG
>CAYMKT010000235.1:0-3475 GCA_964391065.1 uncultured Terrimonas sp.
AGCCAGCCTGGTAATAATAGTGATCGAAATAGCTGTCCCCATCAGCAGGGAGCCAGTTCTTTGTGCGATATGAATGGCTCCAGGCGCAGAGTATTTAAAACACCCTCCTGCTAAAACATCGGAACAAGTAGTGATAATCTGAGTAAACACGATTTTCATCATCAAAAATGTAAAAAATGGCAAAAGCAAAAACAAGTCAAAAACAACCTAACATTCTCGTCATCTGGGGGGATGATATCGGACAGTCAAACCTTAGTTGTTATACGCATGGATTAATGGGTTATCAAACCCCTAATATTGATCGTATCGCAAACGAAGGAATGCTGTTTACTGATTCCTATGGCGAGCAATCCTGCACGGCCGGACGGTCTTCCTTTATTACCGGCCAAAGCGTTTACCGCACAGGACTTTCTAAAGTGGGTATACCGGCAGCTCCTATTGGCATGAATGAAAAAACAATAACCATTGCAGCAGTATTGAAAGAACAGGGATATGCAACAGGCCAGTTTGGCAAAAATCATCTGGGCGATCTCAATCACATGCTGCCTACCAATCATGGTTTTGATGAATTTTTCGGCAATCTTTATCACCTCAATGCCGAAGAAGAGCCTGAAATGTATGATTATTATCCTGAGAAGGATTTTGCCGACTTCCGCAAAGGAATTTTACCCCGCGGCGTTATTCATTCCTGGGCAACAGACAAGAACGATCCCACAGCACACCCAAGATGGGGTAAAGTGGGCAAACAAAAAATTGAAGATACCGGCCCGCTGTCAAAAAAACGCATGGAAACCTGCGATGACGAATTTGTAGCCGCCGCTACTGATTTTATCAAGCGGCAGAAAAAAGCTGACAAACCTTTCTTTGTATGGCTGAACACCACGCACATGCACATGTTTACCCATACTAAAAAGAAAAGCCTTGGCCAGGCAGGACGCTGGCAATCACCCTATCATGACACTATGATAGACCACGACAAAAATGTAGGGCAGATGCTCGATCTGCTTGATGAACTGGGTATTACCGAAAACACGTTCGTGATGTATTCAACAGACAACGGCCCGCACCGCAATTCCTGGCCCGATGGCGGCATGACGCCTTTCCGCAGTGAAAAAAATACCAACTGGGAAGGCGCTTTCCGCGTGCCATTACTCGTTCGCTGGCCGGAAAAGATCAGAGCCGGTTCTGTAGCTAACGGAATTGTACAGCATCACGACTGGTTACCTACATTTTTGGCAATGGCAGGCGGACCGGATGTAGTAGATAAATTAAAGAAGGGCTATAAAGCCATTGGCCGAACGTATAAAAATCATATTGATGGTTACAATATGTTGCCTTATTTAACCGGTGAAGAAAAAGAAAGTCCAAGAAAGCTCTTCGTGTATTTGAGCGATGACCTGGATGTGCTTGGCATACGGTATGACAACTGGAAGGTTGTTTTTATGGAACAACGTTTACAGGGAACAATGGGCGTATGGGCGGAGCCTTTTGTTAAGCTGCGCTTGCCAAAATTGTTCAACCTGCGTACCGATCCGTATGAATTTGCCGACATTACTTCCAATTCATACTATGAATGGTTCCTTTACCATGCTTATATACTATATGGTGCATGGGCCATTACCGATAAGTGGGCGGCCACTTTCAAAGACTTTCCGCCGGTGCAGGGAGCCAATACATTTACAATCGATGACGCATTGAAAATGATGTCGGAAGCAACAAGTGGGGCGGCTCATTAAAAGAAAATAATGGCCGGGGCCGGGCGGCTCCGGCTATTTTATGTTAACATTTTAATTCTCTAAGCATGTTATCTTCCTGGAACGATACAGAAAACAAAAAGGTCGTCATTGATTTTGTAGAAAGAGTCACTAATAAAGGCGGAACGGATTTTGTTCCTGTGCCGGAACGCATTGCCGTATTTGATAACGACGGAACGCTTTGGACAGAACATCCTTCATTAATTGAAGCCTATTTCACCATAGACAGGATCAAAGAAATGCTGGCAAAATATCCTTCCATGAAAGAGCAACAGCCTTACAAGGCTTTCCTGGAAAAAGATATGGCCGCCATTCATGCATTAGGTAAGAAAGGCATCGTGGAATTTGTGATGAAGGCGCATGAAGCCGAAACACAGGAGGAGTTTAAAAAGATTGCAGATGATTGGTTCAGTAAAGTACAACATCCCCATTTTAAACAATCCTGCACAGCCTGCATTTACCAACCCCAGCTTGAATTATTGAATTATTTGCGCAAAAATGGCTTTAAAACCTTCATTGTTACCGGTGGCGGAATTGAATTTGTAAGAACCATTGCTGAGAAGACTTACGGCATACCGCCTGAACAGGTGATTGGCTCAAGTGGCAAAATAAAATTCGAACTGAAAGACAAAAAAGTTACCGTTGTAAGAATCCCCGAATTAAGAAGTTTTGATGACCGCGAAGAGAAGGTGGTCAATATTAACCTGCATATTGGCCGGCGGCCCATATTCGTTTCGGGCAACTCTGATGGCGATCTGCGCATGATGCAATACGCACTGAGCGGAGATGGTCCCAGCATGGCCATGCTGATTCACCATGACGATGCGCAACGTGAATTTGCCTACGACAGGGATTTTAAGTTAAGTCCCCTGAATGAAGCATTAGATGTTGCTAATGAGTGGGGAATTCATGTAGTAAGTATGAAGAACGACTGGAATAAGGTATTCTCATTTCAATAATACGTACGAGATTTTTTTTCAAACTAAACAATACAATCAAACAAATATGCTTACAGCAAATCAGCAATCCGAAATAACCCTTGATAAGATGGTTTTGATACCGGGCGGCAAATTCTTAATGGGTTCTGATAAATTTTATCCCGAAGAAAAACCCGTTCGTGAAGTAACCGTTGACGGATTTTATATGGACAAATATGCGGTGACCAACAAAGACTATAAAAAATTTGTTGATGAGACCGGTTATATCACTGTTGCTGAAAGACCCCTTAATCCGGCAGATTATCCGGGAGCAAAACCGGAATTGCTTGTTCCCGGTGCGCTGGTATTTCAAAAAGCAAATGGCCCTGTTAATCTCAAAGACTATCACAATTGGTGGGCATGGGTGCCTGGCACAAGCTGGAAACATCCGAAAGGACCGAATACTACCATCACCGGACTGGAACACCACCCGGTTGTTCATATTGCTTATGAAGATGCCGAAGCTTATGCAAAATGGGCGGGCAAAGAACTGCCAACAGAAGCTGAATGGGAGTTTGCGGCAAGGGGTGGACTGGAAGGAAAAAATTTTACATGGGGTGATGAGGATCCTCAGCTAATAAAGCCGATGGCTAACACCTGGCAGGGAGAGTTTCCCTGGCAGAATTTACTGACCGATACATATGAAGGAACATCTCCTGTGGGTGCATTTGAACCCAACGGTTATGGTTTATACGATATGGCAGGCAACACCTGGGAATGGACAAGCGACTGGTATGTTAAAAC
>CAYMKT010000236.1:0-3372 GCA_964391065.1 uncultured Terrimonas sp.
ATCAAAAGCCCGTTATTCTTTTGTTTTACTGCCGGCAAATGCTTTTACGATCAATGGCAGGATAGAGAGCAGCCCGGTAAGCAAAGCCATTGATTTCTGCCAAACTTCCTGCTGCGTAAAAAATATAAAGCAGGCGGCGGTGATGAGCATGATGATTAACGGAACGCTGAAGGATTGCCATGTGCTGTTTCGCCTGAACATTTTGCGGAGTGAGTCGATTTGTGAAGAAGGCAGGAACTTCGTCAGATAAATTCTGAAGCCGGGATCGAAAAATACAAATTCGCCGTCTTCCCGGGCACAAATAATTCCTTTTCTTAATAATCCGAATATTTCGGGACTATTCTTAAAATTCATAAGGCCATCGCGGGCAAAATCATACAACAGGTATCGTTCTTTTGCCGGGCAGTCTCTCCA
The DNA here is from genome assembly GCA_964391065.1 of uncultured Terrimonas sp. Classification (GTDB taxonomy): domain Bacteria; phylum Bacteroidota; class Bacteroidia; order Chitinophagales; family Chitinophagaceae; genus Agriterribacter. The sequence continues at coordinate 415 of CAYMKT010000236.1, forward strand.
TATAAACCCATATAGCTTTTGGTAGTTGGAAACGCGGCTCATCATTTTCTCTTCCGCAGCCGTAATACCGGAGGCGGGAATGGTGTGGGCGAAATCAGCCTCGGCCGGTAAAAGATATTCAACTTCCATGGAGGCGCCTCCCGGCGTCTTTGTATATTTATCAATAAGGTCTTTTATTCCCCTGGAACCTGGTTTTATGCCCGCAAACTTTCTAAGGAATATATTTTTTGTAACGTTCTGTACTATGCTGAAGATGCCGAAAAAGATCAACAATACAAGTACGATGAGCACAGCCAGTTTTACCGGATCGCCTAACACCACGTATCTTTTTGGGAGTGCAGACCTGATTTGCAGATAATTTGCCTGCAAAGAATCGGTAGCGTAGCCGGGTAAGCCAGATTGAAAATCATAAGTAAACAGGAGTAGTTTGTCGGCCTGCATGTAATTCCAATGCCATTTTTTATCCGAGGCAACGTCTTTTAAAGCGGGAAAGAATAATGGGTCAAAGTAGCCAGTGCCTGCTGCATTGGACACGCTGAAGTAGAAATCGTTAAAACTACTTTGCGTGGCTTCTGCGCCGGGGCGATCTGTAAAATTGAACCTATCGGAATAAATAGTGTAGATGGCATTTTTAAGGTATAGATTTTTGTTATTGCTGCTGTCGCCGTTATGGGTAGGCAAGGCTTGTTTTTTTGTAAGCGCAGCTCTTTCATCTATTTTTTTTGCCAGGAAAAGTTGCTGCTTTTTCACCGACTGAATAATTTCCTGGTTGTGCGAATACCAGGTAAACAGTGACGGTGGTAAAACACCGGTTAGAATAATCAGTAGTACCACAAAGTAATTGTAATAGCGGAAGCTTTTCTGTTGTAACCCATCCTGGGACTGGCCATCTGCTACTTCCAGGTTTTTATTCCTGTTAATGATAAACAGAAATCCTGCCGCTATATTCAAAGGGGTGATGAGCATGATAACAAGCAACAGGTAATTGTTCCTGATATCGGCAAACTTCAATGCGAATGTGAGCAAGAGCAACATACCGATATATACCGCGAGAAATATGGAAAGCTGCCGGTACATCCTTACATACCGGGCTTTGGGGATAATCCAGTTTAAATACGATACAGGCGATAGCAGCAGGGAGCGTTTGTAGTAGCCTTTCCACAAAACAAAATACCAGAGCAGTGTATATATACAACATGAAATAATGGAGAACAGCAGCGCAAACACCAGTATACGCATGTTGATGGGCACAATATACCGGCGATCGTAGAACGTAATAGTATAGTAAGGCAACTGGTCTACCGGGTTAATGTATAAACAATACTTTTTACCATAAAATCCCGAGTTGTTTAAAAATACTTCCTGGCGACTGGCGATGGCTTCTTTTACCCGTTTAGCGGATGCCAGTTGATCAATAAAATTTTCGTGCAGGTTCTTGGTGCTGTCTGAATGATATTGAACCATTCCGTTTCGGTCGATGATACAAAATCCATAACCGGCAGGTAAAATTGTTTTGGTTACGGAATGCATCCCGACGGAAAGTGAAACGATAAAAGCATTTTTTACCTGGCTTCTCTTGCTTATCACTGTGCGAAAATCTCCGTTAACCCAGTTATACACCGGTTCCATGGCAAATAAGTGGCCGGGCGCTCCAGGCATTTGAAGGGGGGTATTGTTTTCAAAATCCTTAAAATATTTTCTTTCTTTTATCATCGGGTAAAGCGGTGATGCGTTGAAATCGGCCTTTTTGAATTGCTGGCCGGTAATATCTGTCCAGGCTATACGGTCAAAATCGCGGTAAGCATTACTATCCTCTGCATGGTCAACCAAATATTCTTGTATCATGGGCAATACATCTTTCGTAGTGTCGTGATGCAACGCTGAGCCAGGTAAGGTATCAAGTATGTTTAACTGCCGGTATGCTTTATCAATTTCATCCGTAAAGTTTTTACTCACCTGGTTTTCGAGCGATACAAGGTCTCGCTCTGCCCTTATATCGCCGTCCTTGAGCAATATGATCTGTATGATGGCCAGGGTTAACAACGTGCTGCCAATAAAAAGGGATAACGTAAAAAAAAGCAGGTCCCTGAATTTTATTTCGTCCTCCGGCCCCATGATAAAAAATTTAAGTACCGGAAGCGTGATAAACAGCAGCAAAAAAATAGTTACAAAAGCGTAAATAAAGGAAGCCGGTATTTCCTGCAGCTTTGACCGGTAATCGCTGCTGTTCACCAATCCGCACAGCAGCATTTGCTGGTTATCCATTGTAAACGGATAGTAGAACATCTTATAGTTTACGTTCGCCACATTAATATCGCGGATGCCCGCAATAAACAGTCCTTTCCTGTCGGGCAAAAGACTATCCGTATTAATATTTTCGCCAAAGGGCAAACCTTCGTCAAGGCAAATGGGAACAGCATTACTATCAGTTATCCTGAGCAGCATATACGATGTAAAAAGTTCATCGCGGCGTATATCAAAAAACAATTTGAATTTGTTTTTTACGGGCACTGAAATCAGGATGCTGCCGTTCCCTATAGAATAAATGAGTTCACTTTTGTTCAGGCTCTCAAGTTGTACCGTTGAGTCAGCAGTGGGAGAGTGGCTTCTGATGATGACTTTGCCTTCAACACCTCTCGTTTCTAATTTATTTTGCAGGGGCGAATTGTCTTTGTCCCTGAGAAAAGTGGTGAACACTCTTTTGAGGTTGGTGTTTTTATCCAGCACGCCCGACTTAATATTTTCAAGAATGAGAAAGCCATACTTGTCAACATTTGCCCTATTAGCCGGGATATAGTAATAGTGATAGCTGAAAAAAAAGGAAATGATCAGCCCAAGAACGAGGAAAGAAAAAATCAACTTTCTTCCGGAAGGAAAGACAATGTTGGGAAGTTTCATACTACCGGCCCTGATACGCTAATGTTAAGAACCCTGGCAAAAAGTACAAAAAGAAATTCA
>CAYMKT010000237.1:0-1792 GCA_964391065.1 uncultured Terrimonas sp.
TTAATTCCATGCAGGGTGCGCTGAACCCGCTTTAAACGCCTGATGGTGTGGGAAATGCGCCAGGGCGGAGCGTTTTGCAAAATGCCTGGCGACACTGCCAGCTTACATTTCTTAAATTCTGGTGTTGAATCATTGCGATCGCTGATAATTATCATTTTATTTCATCATGTAGTGCTTTTAATTTGAGGAGAAGGAAACCAGGAGAATATCTATGAAGTGCAAAGTCGAAATACGATGACAACTCCAGTAGAAGACGCCAGGATCATACATCATACCCAAAAAAAGATCAGTCAACCCCGATGGCAGCGGATTATGCTGTTGATTGTTCTGGGGTACGAAGCGGCCGGTTGTTTGCTTGGCGGTGGCCTGCTCGTTGCTGCGCCCGACGGTAGATACATGGATATGCCTGTAGGTATGATGCATGATGTCTTTCGTGATTTCCTGATTCCCGGTATCATTCTCTTTACATTGGGAATACTGAACACACTTGCTTTTATTACCGTGCTTCGCAGAACCAGCGCAGACTGGCTTATCGCTGGCCTCGCTTTGGGTGGGCTCTTCATCTGGTTCGTTGTTGAAATTATCATTATTCAGGAGCTACACTGGCTGCACCTCATGTGGGGATTGCCTGTTTTGCTGGGATGGGTGGTTGCAATCCCACTGATTGTTTTGCGACATAATACCCTCACGATGCGAAAAGCTTTGCTGATCTGCGGTATCCTTTCTTCGCTATGGTATGCCGGCATAAATATTTTCGTGCCAATGCTGTACAAAGGATTCAACATGGTCACGCTAACGGTGAGCGAACTGTCAGCCCTTGGTGCTCCCACAAGAATAGCATGGGTGTTGCTTGCCACGTTGTATCTCCTGTTTTTAATTTCCTTTGGATGGGGTGTGCTGAATGCAGCAGGAGGAAGCCGTCACCTGCGTATTGCGGGAAGTTTAATTATTGCTTATTGTATTATGAACTTCTATTGGCCGCCGATGCACCAGCGGCAGGTAATAGCCGCAAGTGGAGGAACTCTGACCGATACACTGCATATTGTTTGGGCGATGATGGCGCTTCTCTTTAATATGCTTTTGATGGGGTTTGGGGCTTTGGCATTGGGAAAGCGATTTCGTTTCTATACAATTGCGACGGGGGTAGTCTTTATCATATTTGGTGTTTTAACCTTTATGGAGTCTCCGGGTATCAGGGCAAATTTACCGACACCTCATATCGGGCTTTGGGAACGCATCAACATGGGGGCTTTCCTGCTTTGGATAATCGTGTTTGCCATTATTCTATTACAAAGGTTAAAAGAAAACCATGCAAAATAGAATCATCTTACTATTATCATTACCTCTGTCTGCATTAATAATCATTGCAAGCTGCGTTGGCTTGTTTACACCGGAATTTTACGCTGCAGAAACAGCTAACTGGCAAGCGCAGTCTATCGGGCAAGACTTTGTTGATTTATTCCTGGTGGTACCTTGCCTGCTAATAAGTTCAATATTAGCCTTTAGAAATAACCGAAATGCGAAAGTGATTTGGGGTGGTGTTATGCTTTATATTACTTACACTTTTGTGATTTATTGTTTTGATGTTCATTTTAATAATCTATTTCTTGTTTACTGTCTTTGTTTGGGACTGTCATTTTATTCCCTGGTTTATTTTATTTTCACGCTTAATAACGAAAGAAAGAAAGTGAGTTTTGAAAACAAGCCCGTTTTTCGCTTCATCGGCTTTTATTTCTTCATTATCCCGGTGCTGTTTTATTTCATGTGGCTGTCAGAAATTATTCCGGCAATA
>CAYMKT010000237.1:1892-3228 GCA_964391065.1 uncultured Terrimonas sp.
CCAATGTTGCTCACTTTTTTTGTTCTTATGGAACTTACCATAGGTATCCTGGTGGTTATTATGAGAATAAAAGGATTAGACGCTGAATTATCAGTTACGATGATGATGGCCATGCTTGTGTTGGTTAGTGTGATATTATTAGTTTGGCATTTGAAATGTTTCAAAACCCATTTGATAAATGAAGTCGTTTAGAAATTACTATTGGTTAACGTGTATACGAACAGGGGAAACATTTGAGAAATTAAAAGCGTATAACAATGCCAGTAGATTTTCATTCCCCTCCTGGCAAGGGTCTGGAATATAGATAAGCGTGTTTACCCATTGGTGCCTGTTTATTACTTCTTTAATGAAACAGCCATCATCTCAAATCAAGTGGTGAGCTATCGTGTCCTGCGCTGGATGGACCGGCAAATGTAACTCCGCAATTTTTTTTCTTTTTGCCCTGGAATGGATAAGTTTGAGAATCGTTTTAGTTCATCCTGTTAAAGCCTGCCGTAACTTAATTTTACAACTAAATGTTACGATTATGAGAATTTTAATTTTTATAATCCTGCTCTCAACAGTACATTCATGTGCCACAAAAAAGTATACTAAGAAACGACTGCTGCCCGAAGGAATAAAATCTGCTACCGAAGAAAGATATGTCGTTGTAAATAATCAGAAGAATCTTTTGCTTAAAAAGGAAATGGTGTTTACTAAAAATGGCCATATCAAACACTCAAAAACTGTTGATTCTTCAGGTAATCTATTGCAGGAAACTGAAAAGAAATTATGGTTTATAGTGGAATCGTATCCGGATAAAGAACCTTATTACTGTAAAACACGCTGGAAACCTAAACAACGCGAACGTATCAGCTGCTATACTAAAAAACAATACAAACAAAACGAAAGTATTTATCATTATAATAAAGATGGAACTATTGATAAAATAGTAGATAATTTTACAACTTTCCACACACAGCATTTCTATTATGCCAACAAAGAACTCTCTAAAATCGTTACCAGGGACAAAAATGATAAACTTGTTGACGAAGTTTTAATAAACTGCATGGCCAAAGATGAGCAAGGTGCTTGTTTAAAAGAGATTAGAATTTCGACCAAAACAAACTATAAAGAAGAGATACTTATCTCTCCGGTTTATGATTAATTTACAGTCTTTTAAGCAAGCATAAGACAAAAAACGACACACAACAGTGCATCCATGCATCTTAGCAGGGCAATGTAGAGTCGGCTATGTACAGGCATCAGCAACGGTTCAGTCCCAACGTTCGATTTTCCGGTTTAGTTCATAACTTCAACAACATATTTTCAATCGGGCATTTGTAACCCGGCTGGA
>CAYMKT010000238.1:0-3186 GCA_964391065.1 uncultured Terrimonas sp.
GTCTATCGCACGTATATACTTACATACCGTAAAAAAGCAAAGGGGAAAACAGGCATTAATCACAGGTATGATACCTAAGGGCCAGCCCTGAACCCCAGTTCCGTAGCAAGCTACAGGGTATGATACCTTCCGCCTTCGGCGGTATTGTTTAACTAAGCCCTTTCCTGCACTTCGTTTGCAAAAGGCGGTCTCACGACTAAAAACTTACAATTATGCAAATCATGATCATGTTTATGCTGCTTGCCGTTACAATATCATCTGTAGCGCAGGAAAAGAAAGATCACAAAAAATTTGACAAGGAAAAGATGGAACGCTGCCTGCCTTCCATTACGCGTAGTCTGGGAGGCAGCATCCAGTCATTTAACGGGCTCAATAATCGTTTGGCCGGTTTGCCACAGTATAAACAATTAAAAGATTACACCGCCACCTTAGGATTGGGTTGGATGATGGAAAGAAACCGGTTCATTTCCGGAACCGGCATAACGATAGGCAGTAGTTTAAGCGCCCACCGTGATGAAAAAAGCAGCACCATCCGCTATATTGGTTTCAATGCGGATATGGGTTACGACCTGTTGAAGAATGAAAAAATTACGCTCTATCCCCTTGCAGGACTTGGGTACCAGGCCTACCAGGCTATTTTTTACAGCGATAATACGGCGGTGGATTTCAATGACGTACTGGAATCGCCCGCCGTGCAAAACAGCATCCGTTCTACAAGATTCAGAAACGATTTTTTGCTGTACCGCGCGGGATTCGGCGTTGCATTTCAATCGCCCGAACACGCCGGATCAATCGGACTGCAGGCCGGTTATACCGGCAGCTTTCAAAAACATGGCTGGCGATCGAACGAAGGGCAAACGCTGGGTAACGCACCCAAAGATGGAATCAGCCAGTTTTACTTCAGCCTCATACTGACCAGCAGGCCATGGATGATGAAAAAAATGATGGAAAAACACAACATGTAAACGGCTGACAAAAACGAATCAACAAAAATGGCAGAATTGTTAATCTATCCTGCAGCAATCTCTTTTTTAACACCCTCTAAGTGATGCTGTTTAAGCGGCGCCCTTTCGCGCAGACTAAAAGCCGTATGGTAACGATGACTTTCAAAGAAATGAAGCTGTAGTGTATCCCATTCCAGCTTACTGTGAACAATGCCGAATGCAAGGAATTCCCTATACAGCTTTTCGCTTGTTGTGTAATATTCATCGCGTCCGAGGTAATCGAGATCAGCATCACAAATAATTCGTTCCAATTTATTCCGGGGCTGTTGCGGAACGGCAGTGGCCATAATCATCCCGCAAATAGCTTCGATATCAACCGGGGTGAAGCCAAATCCCGGTAAATGTTCTTTCGCTAACATACAACTCCTTTCTTCATGTCCTTTGTATTGGTAAATAAACCCCGAATCGTGAAATAAGGCCGCTATACGCAAAAGCGATAACTCGTGACCGGTAACTGATTCAGATTCTCCTATTACCACCACAGCTTGCAAAACATCCAGCGTGTGATGTATGCTGTGGTAATACAGTTGCCGAGAAAGCTCGCGCTCGAGTTTTTGCAGAATAAATTGTTCAGCTCCTGAATAATCGGCCAATTGATATTTTTTTAAGTAAAGAAAGGATAATTCTGAAAATAAACAAATACAAGCTTTAGCACAATGTACAATAAGAATTTATCAGGTATTACATTTTATCCCAACAAAACATCCGCAAGTTTCGGGTTTTATGACAACCCGTTGCATGCTACATTTGCAATATGAAAGTTGAACAAATGGAAGAGCAAAACCAAATGAATTATAACCGCATAGCGGCGGCGATAGACTATATCAAAACAAACTTTAAAGAACAACCGGATCTCAGTAGCATTGCGGAGAAAGTGCACCTGAGTCCTTTTCATTTTCAACGGCTTTTCAGCGAATGGGCAGGCACAAGTCCGAAAAAGTTTCTGCAATACATCAGCATCCGGCATGCCAGGCAATTACTCAAAGAAAACCAGGCAACACTTGCCCAAACCGCTTACGAAACCGGACTTTCGGGCACAGGCAGGCTGCACGACCTGTTTATCAATATAGAAGGTATGACGCCGGCAGAATATAAAAACGGCGGAAAGCATCTTTCGATACATTATAGTTTTGCTGAAAGCCCGTTTGGAAATATCCTCGTCGCATCTACCTCAAAAGGAATTTGCCATATGGCATTCGCCGATGACGAAACAACAGCGCTTACCGTCATGAAAAACCATTTTCCGAATGCTCATTTTAAGCAAATGGTTGATTTGATTCAGCAAAATGCGCTTTATATTTTTACACACGACTGGCAGAAACTCAACCAAATCAAACTGCATTTAAAGGGTACCGATTTTCAATTGAAAGTTTGGGAAACGCTTTTGAAAATTCCGATGGGACAACTCTCCACCTATGGTAATATTGCCACTGCCATTGAAAAACCCAGGGCTTCAAGAGCAGTAGGAACAGCCATTGGCAGTAACCCTGTTGCGTTCTTAATTCCCTGTCACCGCGTTATTCAATCAACCGGCAGCTTTGGAGGTTATATGTGGGGAAGCACGAGGAAAACAGCCATGATCGGCTGGGAAGGCGCAAAAACGAATGCTGCAAACTAATTAACCAACAGCCACATCTTAGGAATTAAAATTAAAAAATGGATCTATTCAGTAACGAACAAAGCGAAACCACAAACCTGCTTCCTAAGGACGGCATCGTTCAATACTACGGCGAAATATTCTCAAAGCAAAAAGCGGATGATTGCTTTGAACGCCTGCTACATCATATTGCCTGGAAAAATGATGAAGCCGTTATATTTGGCAAACACATTGTTACTGCCAGGAAAGTGGCCTGGTATGGCGATACCCATTTTGAATACCAATATTCCAATATCGTAAAACAGGCCTTACTATGGACGGATGAACTGCTGATCTTAAAAAAAATAGTTGAAGAAAGAACGAATGAAACATTCAATTCCTGCTTACTCAATTTATACCACAATGGCAATGAAGGCATGGCCTGGCACAGCGATGGCGAAAAGGATTTGAAGAAAAATGGCGCTATTGCGTCTTTGAGTTTCGGAGCTGAGCGCAAGTTTTCGTTTAAACACAAACAAACAAAAGAAACGGTTACATTAGCGCTCGCGCACGGCAGTATGCTGGTGATGAAGGGAACGACGCAAA
>CAYMKT010000239.1:0-3184 GCA_964391065.1 uncultured Terrimonas sp.
ATGTCAAATCACTTGCTATATTTGTACCAATAAATAGTTGCATAAACAACTTTATAAATTCATGCTATCAACGACATTGAACTACCAGTTCCGAATGTAGCTTCTCTGTTTTAAGCGAATTTCACCTGGCAAAATAAAAAATAATAATAGATGAAAATATTAGTTTGTATCAGCAAATCTCCGGACACGACTGCTAAAATCGCTTTCACCGACAACAATACAAAATTTGAAACACAGGGAGTGCAATGGATTATCAATCCATACGATGAGTGGTATGCTTTGGTGAGAGCCATTGAATTAAAAGAAAAAGACAACGCTACCCTCCTCCACCTGGTAACTGTGGCTGGTATAGACGCAGAACCTGTTATTCGTAAAGCATTGGCATTAGGTGGAGATGAAGCCATACGCATAAACAGCGACAGTAATGACAGTTTTTACATTGCTTCGCAAATTGCAGAAATAGCCAGGCAGGGAGGCTATGACCTGATATTTACAGGAAAAGAAACTATAGATTATAATGGATCGTCCATAGGCGGTATGGTAGCAGAATTGCTCAACCTGCCATACGTTTCCCTGGCTACACATTTCGATATAACCGGAACAGTTGCAACAATTACCCGGGAAATCGAGGGTGGAGAGGAAGTGTGTGAAGTAAGTATCCCTGTGATAGTGAGTTGTCAAAAAGGTATGGCAGAAGCCAGGATACCTAACATGCGGGGTATTATGGCCGCCAGAACAAAGCCATTGAAAGTGTTAGAGCCTGTTGCGGCCGATAGCCTCACCAGTATCGTTAGTTTTGAATTGCCCCCTGCAAAAGCGGGCGTAAAGTTGGTTCCGGCAGATAACGTTGCTGAATTGGTAAGACTCCTGCACGAAGAAGCCAAAGTGATTTAAAATATGATTTATTTTTTGCCTTCTGCAAAGTTTATGTCAAACCATTAAATTTCAAATGTATTTATGCCAGTACTTATATTCATAGATCAATCCGAAGGACATATTAAAAAGCAGTCGTTAGAAGCCTTGAGTTATGGCGCCCAGCTTGCCGAACAACTAAGTACCACCGCCGAAGGGGTAGTAATGGGCACCATAAAAGATGATCTCAGCGATTTGGGGCATTATGGGGTGAAGAAAATACACCATGCTTCCGATACACAACTTGATCATTTAGACAGCCAGGTGTTTGCAAGCGTTATTGTTCAGGTGGCGCAGGCCACCGACGCCAAAATAATTGTTTTTCCCAATAATGTAGATGGTAAAACAATCGCTCCCCGTGTATCGGTCAAATTAAAAGCTGCACTTGTATCCGGGGCAGTGTCATTGCCTGATACCTCCAACGGATTTGTGGTAAAAAAATCGGTTTTCTCCGGGAAAGCTTTTGCTAATATCGCTTTAAATACCAATGTTAAAGTCATTACACTGAACCCGAATGCTTTTCCAATAAAGGAGGAAGACCATGCAAAAGCGGAGATTAATGCATTTACCGCAACCATTGATGCAACTAAAGTAAAGGTAATAGCAGTCAACAAAGTTAAAGGCGAAGTATCTTTGAGCGAAGCAGGGATTGTGGTGAGTGGCGGACGTGGCTTAAAGGGTCCTGAAAATTGGGGTATGGTTGAGGAATTAGCTAAATTGCTTGGCGCCGCAACCGCATGCAGCAGACCGGTGGCGGATACGCATTGGCGCCCTCACTATGAGCATGTGGGACAAACCGGCCTGGCTATTGCGCCTAATTTATATATTGCAATTGGCATCTCGGGTGCTATACAGCATTTAGCCGGAGTAAACAGAAGTAAAACCATTGTTGTTATCAATAAAGATCCCGAGGCGCCGTTTTTTAAAGCCGCCGATTATGGTATTGTTGGCGATGCTTTTGAGGTAGTGCCCAAAATAATAGAAGAAGTTAAAAAACTGAAAGGCGTAGCATGAGAAAACACGTCCCTTTTCACTAAACCGCAGGTATTCTGCGGTTTTTTATTTTATGCTGGATGCATTACCTGTTTTACAAAATTCTTGTACATTCGCAACAGATTATGAAGAAAATTGAACTGGAAATAGTAGCACTATCGCATAGTATCACCCAGACACATTCTTATGCCGTTGTACTTGGCGAAACGAACGGATTGAGGCGCCTGCCGATTGTTATTGGCGGCTTCGAGGCTCAGGCTATTGCGGTAGCCCTGGAAAGAATGCAGCCCAGCCGGCCGCTTACACATGACCTGATGAAAAACTTCATGATGGCCTTCAATGTAGAACTACATGAAATTATTATAAGCGATCTGCAGGAGGGTATTTTTTACTCCAAACTGCTATGCAGCAATGAGCATGATACCGTGGAAATAGATTCCCGTACCTCCGATGCCCTGGCGCTGGCTGTTCGGTTTGGCTGCCCTATTTATACTTATGAGCATATTCTTGAAAGCGCTGGTATCCTTATGGAAGATTCCGGTAAGAAGAAAAAACCCGAAGAGGAACACCAGATAGTGAGAGAAACGGGCTCAAAAGATGACCTGAAGGTGATGTCGCTGGAAGAACTTAATCAACTCCTCAGCGAGGTGCTGGAGCAGGAAGATTATCTCAGGGCAATTGCCATACGCGACGAAATTAACCACAGAAAGAAAAAATATTAGGAACGTCCTTTCAAAACCAGGTTGCCGTTGGTTCTGTTCTCCAATTGTAAAATCAATATCGGGCTTAATGTTACCGAAAAAAGACCGGATGGTTACCATAATATTGAAACCATTTTTTATCCCATTCAATGGTGTGATGCGATCGAGATAATACAGTCGTCCTCAGGTCAGGACTCCCATTATTTTACCACCACAGGCCTCCCGGTTCCCGGAAAAGAAGAAGATAATATTTGCATAAAGGCGTATCAGTTTCTGAAGAAAGAATTTCCACAACTGCCCTCAATAAAAATGCACCTGCACAAATCTATCCCTACCGGGGCAGGACTTGGAGGCGGATCCGCAAACGGCGCTTTTACTTTGCAACTCATCAATCAAAAATTCGGTCTTGGCCTGACATCAGAACAACTGATGAATTATGCATTCCAACTGGGGAGTGATTGTCCCTTTTTTGTTATTAATCGTCCGTGCTTTGCAACCGGTCGTGGCGAAAAACTGGACGCCGTATCGCTTGATCTCTCAGGTTATTCTTTCTTAATTATACATCCGGGAATTCATAT
>CAYMKT010000240.1:0-3126 GCA_964391065.1 uncultured Terrimonas sp.
GGTCAGTTCCGGCCTGCAACCGTTTAAACTTGAAGCGGTATCTTCATTGAAGCGGAACCAGGAGAAAATTGAGGCCTCCTTGCCCGGATCCTGTCTCATCACCGTTACCAACGCCCATGTAAAACGCTATATCCGCTTTGGACTGAACCAAAATAACGGATCTCCGCAAACAGATATCTTTGTTGTTGATAAAAACGGTAAGGTGGATATGAATGCTCCGATTATCTGGGACTTTGACCAGGTTACGGATATCACCGCTCTTCCCATGGACGAAAAGACACTGACCATCACCGGAGGCCGTTTTACCACCATTGCCAATAAAGCGGAATCGAAGTACACCTATTATAGCCGGAATATCGCGATCAGGCGTTCCAACGTTGTTGTGGATGGGCTTGAACATCGCGTCACCGGTGAAGGAGACCACGGTGCGCCCTATGGCGGCTTCATTAATATTGGCGACTGCGCTTACGTAACGGTTAAGAATACCCTTCTCACCGGGCATAAAACATACAGTACCATTGGCGCGGCGGGGAAGCCCGTGACCATGGGCACTTACGACCTTTCGGTGAACCGTGCCCTTAATGTATCATTCGTGAACTGCAGCCAGACAAATGATATCAACGACAGAACCTACTGGGGAATCCTGGGCTCCAACTACTGCAAAAATCTGCTTTACGACAAATGCACGCTCTCCCGGTTCGATGCCCACATGGGCGTAGCCAATGCCACCATCCGTAACTCCACCCTCGGACACATGGGCATCAATGCCATCGGCAGCGGAACCTTTACAGTGGAGAATTCGACCATTAACGGCAGAACGCTCATCAACCTGCGCAGCGATTACGGCAGTACCTGGCAGGGAGAATTCTTTATCCGCAACTGTGTTTTCGTGCCCCAGGGCGGTAAACAACCAGCCAGCGCCGCCCTGATAGGCGGATCTTATTCCGGCGAGCATGATTTCGGTTACACCTGTTATATGCCGGAACGGATTACCATCGAAAACCTTAAGATCGACGACTCCAATCATCCGGCGGATTACCAGGGGCCCGCCATTTTTTCAAATTTCAATCCGCAAATCACCGGCGATTCCTACCAGGAGAAATTTCCCTATGTAAGAACCAGGGAAGTTATACTCAAAAATGTAACCACTGCCAGTGGCAGGGACTTAAGGATCAGCGACAATCCATTCATGTTCAAAGATGTGAAGGTAATTACCGATTAATGTTGGCCCGCGCCGGGTCTTCAGAAAAGTGCCGTACGAGGCATGACCCCCCTGGCGATGAAAAGTAATTCTTTTCACGGGTACGGCTTTAAACTAAATTTTGCAAATCCGGTAATTTAGTATATATTTATACTATAAACAGTAAAATATTATACTATGGAAAAAGTAAAGACGAATCCGGCCGGCCGTGGGGGCAAAAGAGCTTCTTCAAATAAGCACGTGGATGCTGCGCAGGCTAAAGCTTTAAGCGCTGTTTATGGTAAAGTTCGTAACGCCAATGCTGTCCTCTTTTCCGGTACTGTTAAAAAGGCTGAAAGCCAGATGACACCAATGGAAAAGATGGAAAGATCAAATACGGGTATTAGTAAAAAGGAATTAGAAACACTGAAATCAAGAACCAGGCTGGATTATGACAAGCTTGCCAAATTGCTTTCCGTAACAAGGGCAACACTTATCAACAAGTCCGGTTCAGAAAAATTCAACAGTGCGTTAAGCGAAAGAATTCTCGGATTAGCGGATATATATTCTTACGGTTATGATGTATTTGAAGACGAAGAAAAATTTAATCAATGGATGTTTAAACAGAACCGCGCATTGGGAGGAAAAACACCATACGAAGTGTGTACCAACCAGTTTGGAAGGGAGGAAGTGAAAAATATTATTGGGAGAATTGCCTACGGAGTATACTCGTAACATTAGGTAAAGATGATTGTGTATAAAGTTGGGAGAACCAAATTTAGTAAAGATCTTTCCGGAGAAGGAGCAAGGTTACACGGTGGACGATGGAATCATATTTTAACCTCCTGTATTTATACTTCTGAAACTCGGGCGCTTGCCGTGTTGGAGTATACGGTTAATGTTAATATAGAAGATACTCCCAGGTCGTTAAGCATTACTACATTTGAAATACCCGATGCAGGCATGCAATCGTTAACTATCGCAGCCCTTCCGGGCAATTGGACAGAAACGCCTGCGCCAGCTTCAACAAAAGACTTTGGAACAAATCTTTTAACATTAACAGCTTCACCGGTAATCAAAATTCCTTCAGCAGTCATTAATCAGGAATTCAACTTTATACTTAATCCCAGACACCCCGCCTCAAATCACTTTAAAATACTTCACGTGGAAGACTTTGTGTATGACGTTCGCATTAAATTAGTGTAGTAAAACTGAAAATCACTTTACCCCCGTTCCGGACATAAAAAATAACTATGGCAGGCCATGAACCCTGCCGCTGAAAACTATTTCCGCTCACGCCCCACCTGCAAATACCCGCTCTCCATCGCCTGTTTATGTAAGGTGAAATTTGAAGCAATCGCCAATGCGCAAAAAATGCTACTTTATCGTTCTAACTTTTTTGAACCGGCACTTAGCCGTTCAACCTGGCGCGGATGTTCGGCAAGATCATCCGTGTCTTTTAAAGTAGCCGGTTTGTAATCGGCGCCGGTCAGAGACCGTTAGCTTTGTGCCGTTGGAACATTTGCGCCAAAAAAGTAATTTAATGATTTATCCGGCGTTATTCTAAAAAAATAGAAATGGATTGGAATGTGTATTTGCTCCTCCAAAAACCTGCTTACCAGGCGCTCCTGTTTTTGACACTCACTGTTATACTCATTTTTGTAATGCAACCTAAGAGTGCCGATATGGCCTGGCTCATTGCGGTTTATACATTCGTTCTGTTCCTGATTGTGAATGCCGGACTGCTGTGGTTTGATGATCGCCCGTGGCGCTACTTCTTCTATTCTATAGGTTTTGCTGTGGGTTACTTGCTGCTCATCGCCATCATTATGCCGGGTTTGCTCAGTGTTTTGCAGTTGAAGGGTTCGGGTGAAAGTGCCATGGCGTTTTTGATACTGATCTATCAGCCCTTTGCCCTGCTGTTGGTGATGTTGGCGAAATGGATA
>CAYMKT010000241.1:0-3063 GCA_964391065.1 uncultured Terrimonas sp.
AAAGTAGAAGAACCGGCAAGGCTTGGCTGAGTTTGGGTATGTTGTGTTCCGGCAATGCCACCTGCCAACACACAAATCGACTCACAGTGGCAAAGCCGTCGGGCTTTTCGCTACAATCTTTTTATTCGTTCCTCACAAAAAGGATTTCCGCTTCAATCCCTAACGCAAAACCCTAGCTTTGAAAATACCCATTACTCACAAGCGGCGTAAATATGTTACACTATCAATTATTTCCATGGTCTTTTGGAATTACTGCAGAAGTTGAATCTGTCATTATATGTTTTCAAAAGAACTACGATAAAATTAAAGTTCCTGTTCTTTTCAGTTTGAATAATAAAATAGATAAATCCTTTGATGCTGATGCAGTAAGTGGTGATGGAAAAATTGTTCTGGAAGTTGAAGCAGGAAGAGCATATGTTAATAATTAATTTTTAAAAGATGTATTTCAGGCTTGTATGATGCCGTCGGTAGATTATTTGATTTTAGCAGTTAGAAATGATTATAGAGGAGGCGATGATTTCAGCAAAATCTTTCAGTTCTTTGAAACTCTTTACATAAATGGCAGATTACAATTGCCATTAAAAGGAATTGTTTTGATTGGCTATTGAGCTGAACAGGTTTCTTAAAGTGTTTTTTCGTTAGCAGATTCACCAACAAATACAGTTCATGGGCTTTGGCAGAATTATTTTTGATTGATACTTCTGCCAACTCAAAGATGCTTTTGAATTATTGGCACAATTTGCCAATGGAAAAATTTGATTTCAACTCAGGTGCTGAAAAAATTGAGGTAAAGAGCAATTCAAACTTTGAACGTATACATACATTTTCATCAGAGCAATTAAATCCACCTGCAGAAACACAAGTTTTAATTGCTTCTATCTTTATTAGGCAACACAGCAGCGGACAAAGTATTCAACAGCTTGTTGACAGCATTACAGCGAAAGTTCAAAGCGACATTGATTTGATAGAGAAATTAAACAGCATCGTTTTCAGAACACTTGGAAGTTCTTTGGAGCAATCAATCAAAATAAAATTTGACTACAACATTGCAAAAGATTCCTTGCGTTTTTACAGGCAACAAGACATTGTGAAGATTGAAGAAATACGTATTCCAAATGAAGTGACAGAGGTTCGTTACAAATCTGATTTAACAGAAGTAAACCCTGTCCATTTGGATGAACTTAATAGCAAAAGAGAACTTCTTCTGGCACTATAAATCACTTACAGAGTTATAAATTTGCGTTGAATTATTACAAAATGCCCGAACAACAAAACATAGAATACAAGCAAAGTTGGCATGATGATTACCTGAAATGGGTTTGCGGATTTGCAAATGCGAACGGAGGGGTTATTTATATTGGTAAAGATGATAATGGCAATGTCGTAGATGTTGGAGATTTCAAAAAGCTGATGGATGGTATACCGAACATGATTAAAAATGTAATGGGCATCACAGCAGAAGTAAACCTGCATGAAGAAGCCGGAAAACATTTTATTGAAATTATTACTCCACCATACTCTGTTCCCATTTCAGTGAGAGGCAGATATTATTACCGTAGTGGCAGCACTAAGCAGGAATTAACAGGAGCAACACTCAATGAATTCTTATTGAAGAAATCCGGTAAGACATGGGATGATGTGATTGAGCAAAGTGCAACATTTGATGATATTGACGAAAAGACTGTAAGAATATTTCTTGCTGCTTCTGAAAATGCGGGTCGCCTTCCAGAAAATAATCTGGGGCTTACAATTCCTGAATTATTTGAGAAACTACGCTTAACTGAAAACGGACAATTAAAAAGAGCAGCCATCATTTTCTTTGGCAAAGACCCGAATAAATTTTATCCCAGCATTTATGTAAAAATCGGACGATTTGAAAAGAGTGATACCGACATAATATTTCAGGAAATGGAGGAGGGAAATTTAATTGTATTACTCAATGCTGTCTTGAATCAACTTAACCATAAGTTTCTGATTCGGTCAATTGGATTTGAAGGAATGCACCGTATTGAAAAAGGTGAATATCCTTTGCCTGCCCTTCGTGAAATGTTGTTGAATGCGTTGGTGCATCGTAACTATATGGGAGCACCCATTCAAATCCGTGTGTATGACGACAAAATAAGCATCTGGAATGAAGGTACTTTGCCGGCTGGTTTGACGCTGGATGCTTTGAAACGTTCGCATTCTTCAAGACCAAGAAACCCAATCATTGCTGATGTTGCTTTTAAAGGTGGCTATATTGACGCATGGGGTCGTGGCACTATAAAAATTATTGACACTTGTAAAGAAGCGGAATTGCCTGAGCCTGAAATGCAGGAGTTAGACGGCGGATTCAATATTACTCTTTTCAAAAATACTTTGACAGAAGAACAACTAACAAAGTTGGGGCTTAACGCCAGACAGATAAAAGCTGTTTTGTTTGTAAAAGAGAAAGGAAGAATTTCAAATAAAGAATATCAGGAGGTCTTTAGTGTTGCAAGAATGACTGCAACAAGAGATTTGACATTGCTGGTTGAAAAGGGAATTTTAAAATCGTCTGACACAAAAGGTGCTGGTTCATATTACGAATTATGAATTGCACCATAATTGCACCAATTGCACCATGATTGCCTCATAATTGCACCATCGGGTGGACAGACCCTGACAGCCAACGCACCAAGTCAGGCACATTTGCAAGGCACACAAAGCCGACACACAGAAACCAATCCCGATAGCTATCGGAACAAAAGAGCCTGCCTTGTGGTAACGCTTCCGGGACACACCCTGCTTCGGTGGACACATACCTTCAATTCAAGTTACCAAGACGAAGGGCGAACATACAACAGGCGGTTTGGCAATATGGCGGGGTGCAGAATATATTCTCAACTTTTTTTTCGCTATTGGGCTTCAGTTCCAGCCGACGAATAACACAGAGCAATAGAATAAACAATGAACTTTTAGTTATAAATTTAGCTTTGTTTACGGGCGGACGATTTTTAAATGCCGACACATCGCCAAGCCGTAGCCGTTGGTTTTCCTGCCAATAGTAAATGGATTTCTGCCGAAATATTTTCAATAGATGAG
>CAYMKT010000242.1:0-2992 GCA_964391065.1 uncultured Terrimonas sp.
CGTAATGTGCGGCTTTTTCAGTGAGCGTTATGTTCACGTCGCGTAATTCGCTGATGCCTCCCGGTGTGGCGATCCATACTTTGCCGGGCAGGGGTAATATATCATTCACCTGCTCTGCGGCCAACCAGCGTTTACCATTATAATAATGCCAGGCCGAATCTTTTTGTACCGCGCCTTTTGCGGTACCCAACCACAATTGTTGGCCTACTGTACGTATGCTGGTAGCGGGTCCGTAGGGTAGCCCGTCTGTTGCGCGCAACATCCAGTGTTCGCCATTGGCCGCAATACAACCAACGGACCTGGGAGCGCTGAAGATGATATCCAAACCATTATTGCCGGTGGCGAGCGCATAGTATTTTCTTTCATTGCCGTCTGCCATCACATAATCATCCAGATTTAACCATTTGCTGTTGGTGCGGCGCCATAATCCGTCATTTGTGGCTACCCAAAGCGTTTTACGCGCATCGGATACCATGTCGTTTATACGCAGTCCTTTGAACTGCGGCAGGCTGTTCCATTCGCCTGTCCACACATACATCCCCCCGGTTGTGCCGAGGTATAGGGTTTGAGGGTTTTCCCAAAACAGGCACAATAGTGTATCTGCCGATACTGCCGCCGGCAAGGCAATGGTTTTTCCGGCTTCGCTTCGAATCATGTTTTTTGAAGCGAGCCACAACATGTTTTGGACATCCATGGTCGCCAGTATCCAGTTGCCACCGGTAGCGTTACCCGTCCAACGCCCGTGTTGATGCCGGAATACGCCGTTGGCGGTAACCGCTATCACAGCATCCTGTGAAGTAAACAAACGGAGTACATGGGTACCTGCCGCAGCAGGCAGGGGAATATAGGTTTGTACTTTTTGGTAAAAACGGTGGTCAGGCGTTTGGCCTTTAGCAGGAGCCGTGAAAAATAATCCTCCCAGTATGAGCGTGATGAACGCACGAAACATGCTGTATGGTTTTTTTTTGACAATACTTATCCTGTAGACAGAGCGTGTTTTTTGGCGTTTATACTGCCTTTTCCCGAATGAGACCCGGCATACCATAAAAAAACCGGCTTGTATAATGAGCCGGTTTTTGCATTATTTTAATTGTTGTTTGTTACTGTACCTTAACCTCAATTCTGCGATTCATGGTACGTCCTTCCTTTGTTTTGTTATCAGCGATCGGGTTGGCCGAACCGAAGCCTCTTGTCGTCATCCTGCTTTCTGCAATTCCTTTGCTTACCAGGTAAGCCTTAGCCGCATCAGCTCTCTTTTCCGACAGTGGTTGGTTAACCTTATCGCTACCTGTGCTATCGGTATAGCCATCAATGGTTACATTCACATTAGCATGGTTGTTCAGGTAATTTACCACGGTATCCAGCACCGGTTTACTACTGGCCAATAGTGTAGCACTTCCGCTTTTGAATACAATTTCGTACGATTTTATGCCAATTACCGGGCAGCCTGCATTATCCTGCGGGCCTGCTTCATTGGGGCACCTGTCGTTATCATCGTTCACACCATCGCCATCGGTATCCGGTATAGGACATCCGCCGTAAGCGGCAACGCCTGCTTCGTTCGGGCATTTGTCTTCTTCGTCGTTTATGCCATCACCATCAGTATCCGGTATGGGACAACCGGCGTATTTGGCAAGACCAGCCACGTCAATACATTTATCTTCTTCATCGTTTACGCCATCGCCATCTTTATCAGGTATGGGGCAGCCATTGTATTTGGCAATACCTGCCTGTGTTACGCATTTGTCTTCTTCATCATTAATGCCGTCGCCATCGGTATCGGGTATGGGACAACCCTGGTATCTTTCCAAACCCACAACGCCCACACATTTATCGTTTGGATCAGCAATACCATCGCCATCCGTATCGGCTGCAACATATTTGCCAAACAGTTTTAATTTTAAACCGGCCTGTATGCCCTCGTTAAAATATTCGGGAGTAGCGCTGTTGTTGATATTGTTCAATCCATATATATACCTGCCGTATATGGATAAACGGCCGTGCGGGAACAATTCCACCCCGCCGGTAAGGGCAACATCATTGTCCTTGAAAGCATTTTTGTTGTCGCTGTCGGTATTCTTATTTTTGGCGGCCGATAAAAAATCAAACTGCGCACCTGCCAACAATGCAAATTTTTTGCCCAATCCGAATTTTAATAATACCGGAACAGAAATATAGTCCAAATTCTGGTCGAGGTTGCCGTTGGGGCTGGGTGTTTTTATTTTACCGCCTACCACCGAATATTGCACCTGGGGTTCGAGCGATACCACCATACCCAGGGGGAAATTAAGCCATATGCCGCCTGCATAACCCGTTCTGGAGCCGTCGGATTCAATAAATCCGTTGTTGTCGCCAACCCTTAGTTTGGAAAAATTAGCAGCCCCCAGGATACCTCCGGAAACGGTGTAGTGCTCCTTCACCGGTTTAATTTCCGTTTGCGCAAAAAGCCCTGTTGAACTCATCACAAAAGTGAAAAGTAATAAATACTTCATTTTCATAATAATGAATTTTTAGTAAAAAATAATGACCTAAAATTTCAGACAGGGAGTAGGGGGAGATAGGAATATTAGATCGTTAGCTGCGCCAATGTACTACATTGATTCTGAAAGTTACATGACAAAAATAGCCATTAATAACGAATTACGAAAAAAATAAGGGCATTTTAAAATGAATTCCAATTGCGCAGACAACTAACTGCTTACGGTACCGCTTACACCACAAATATGCGTTGGGTTGTTGCGGGTCGCTTTGTTGGTGGTTGCAGGATATGTGTTAACCTCGCTGCGATCGCGTTTTTTCTCCATGCCGCCGGCTTGATGTTTGAACTTCGGTTAAACGGGAGGGTTAGGAGGGGAGCGGCTGCATAAACTTACTAATGTGGGAGGCTTTTTGGGAGTGGGCTGGTGGAGTACTATGGGGCGCCTGTTGCCACGCTCGCTTGTACGGTTGGGAAGGAACTCGGCTTTCAAAATGACGTAGGATTGGTATTTCA
>CAYMKT010000243.1:0-2984 GCA_964391065.1 uncultured Terrimonas sp.
GATCACATAATGAGAATAGTCTTCCCGGGCATTGGTGAGGAGCTTTTTAAACAACCCATAATCGTTGTTGTAAATATAAAAGTCAATAGCAACGTGTTCGCCGAGTGTTTCTACAAAAGCATCATATACAATTTTTTTATGTGCGCTCAGCTTATTAAACAGCAGCATAACACGCTGAGTTTTTTTAATATCATCGTTCGCAATATAATAGCCCTTGCCGGGAACGGAGCCGAGCACGCCCATTTTTTTAAGGTGCTTGTATCCTTTTTCGGCGGTATCTCTCGATATCTCGAGCTCAAAGCTGAGTTCGTTAATGGAAGGAAGAAGATCGTCTTTTTTTAGCTTGCCCGCGTCTATAGCGTTCAGTATAGAATGCGTGAGCTGCAAATACTTGGGCGTTGCGGAAAATTCATCTACCTGCACAAACTCAAAAAAACGATTCAGTTTCATATGACCTGAAAAATAACAAAAATAAACCGATAGTGATTTTAGATGACAAAAGACAGCAGCGCCGAAGAAGCTACCTGCTTTTTTTTGACTGGGCTTTAGGATCCTTATCCAGTTCGTCGAGCGTCCAGGGATCCCATCTCCTGCCCACCACATCCCGCACCTTCTTTATATCCTCCGGTTTTATGGTGCCGGCAGTATTACCAAAGTTGGTGCGTATATAGCTTAATACGGCCGCCAACCACTCGTCGTCACTATTCATCATTGGAGGCATAGTGCTTGGATAATCTTTCCCATCCACCGGGCCGGTTAACCCGCTTAACACAATTCGAATCAATTTTCCCGGGTCTCCATTCACCCTTTTTGAGCCTGCCAGGGGCGGCGCTACCATTCCTGATCCGCCAAATTGTAAACCTTTGCCTTCGGGCCCGTGACAGGAGGAGCAAATAGACTTAAAATTCTCCGCTCCTTTCAATACCAGCGCCTTGTCTGCTTCTTTCAGATGATCCGTTTTTACTTGCACAGGCAGGCCTGTGGTAAGATGTCCAATGGTTAATTGTGCCGCCTGGTACAACATGCTTTTACGGCTGGAATCTGTTTTAACAATTACTTCCAGTATTGGTTTGGCCTTATCGGGTGTGCTATACCGTAATGATTGCACAAGTTGTGTGCGCACATCAGTATCGGGGTCATTGATCAGCTTTGTTAAGTGAAGAAAAACCTCCTGGTCGTTGGCCTTTATATAAGGTTCGCTTATCCATATTGCCATCCTTCTTAATTCGGGACTTGGGTCGCGCATTAACTGCCACAATAGCGGCTTATCGATGGCCTTTAATCCTTCGAGGGTCCATAGTGCGTGAATGCGTCCCATCAATGACGGTTTATCCATCCAAAAGAAGAGATCATCCCATAAGGAAGACTCATCCAGCACTATTTGCTTTAGTGCGGGAACAACTGTTTGATCATTCCGCAGGATCAGTTGTTTTTGCGCATTATCGCGCCACCACCCATTCGGATGAGAAAGATATTTTACCAGTTGGGCGGCCGATGCCTTCAGCATGGCGGGTTTTTGGGTATCGGGAGGGATCGCTTCATGAACAACTCTGTATATCCTTCCCCTGCCTATATTTTTATCCAGCCCAAAACGGAGTATCTGGGGGCGGATATAGGAGGTACTGCCCGTCCACGCTCCTTCCTGGATAATACCCCTGTACATGTCGACAATATATAAACAGCCATCAGGGCCGGTGGCCGTATTAACCGGGCGAAAGTTCATATCTGTTGATGCCAGGAACTCCGCTTTATCGTAAGCATTCTTCACCACCCGCATTCCATTTTTGTTTTGCACTTTAGCGCGGCGGATCAACCTGCCCACCGGTTCGCATATAAAAAGATCGCCGTTCATATTTGCCGGGAGCCTGTCGCCTCTGAAAATGGTTTGTCCGCAGGTACCCGTAAAATGATTTAAAGTACTGTCATCGCGCAACCGCATGGTACCACCCTGAACATCGGGCGTGGCAATTATGGGCCATGGCGAATGAAAATCATCTTCGTATTGCGCTACCTCAAAATCCAACTCACCATAAGCGGGCATCTGCTGAAAGCCCAAAGCGGCTACCTCACCGCCGGCGGAAGAGAGAAACAATCTTCCATAATCATCATTTCCCAATCCCCATTGACCGCTGGGCACATCCGCAAGACTATCAATCTTTAATTGGCTGCCAGTCCACTTGTACCGCACCTGGTGAGAGGTATATATCCAGTTATCCAGATTCCACACCAGTCCGCTTTTCTGATGTTCCAGGTTTTTGTTGTCGGGCGTATCATCGTGGTATACCTGCACTTTCTCATCGGCAACACCATCATTGTTGGTATCCCGATAGGTATATAAATTACAACTGTAGGTTTCCTGTACAACCAGGCGGTCATCCAGTGCCAGCATCATGCGGGGTAAAACAAGACTGTCAACAAAAACGGTGCGCTTATCCATTTTGCCATCGCCATCCGTGTCTTCCAGCCGTAAAATTTTACTGATGGGTTCATTTTCATTGGTACCATTCACATCCTGCATGTAGGTGCGCATTTCGGCCACGTACATTCTGCCATCGGCATCCCACACCACCGCAACAGGTTCTTCGATCATAGGTTCACTGGCTACCAGTTGGAGTTTGTAACCCTCCGGAAGATGCATGGTTTTCATGCTTTCTTCCGGAGAAAGTGGTGCAGGAGAAGGTTTTTGTACTACGGGAAGACGGGTAACGGGCTTCTCCGGGATGTTGTTATCAATATGGTTACAGCTCAATGCTACCGCAATGAGTACAACTACTGACCCAAGAGCCATTTTTACCATTTTCATAAATTTACAAGGGGTATGAAACTATTTTATTTACGCTCAATTGAATATTAAAGGCAAATACAGGAACGCTTATTTGTCAATCGCCTCCGTTCTTTAAGATGCTCTGTTCTTTTTGATAGATTATTTTACCTTGTATCATCGTCATTTCTATATGGATATCATCATCGAAAATAACGATATC
>CAYMKT010000244.1:0-2896 GCA_964391065.1 uncultured Terrimonas sp.
CACACTTTGATAATGCATAGCATGCAGGCAAAAATATAATGGATTATTCGCTGTTTCCCGACGTCTAAAAAAATCAAATCGAAAAGAAACAATAATGCAGAAGGGTTTGTCTATCGTATAGCTATTACCGCGACTGAGGAACCTGCACCTGGCTGCAGAAATCAATACCGCATTTGAATGATACCTTATCTGCACCAATTAAACTCGAACTTGTTAGTGTTTATTCATCCACTGTTATCTCCTCTTCCCGGTCATCTTCCTTTGGATTAGTGTACTTATAAAATGAAAGCACAGCACGGCGTACTTGTTCGGCAAGTACAATTTTAGGGTTATCGCGACTGAATATGAAAGCGGTGCGTTCATTGGGGTTATAGTCTTTGGCAAATAAAATATCATACGAATAAAAAAATCCCATTTTGCCAATAGTGAACAATGCTTTGCGACGCACCAAAATGTTGCTGAAGATTTCGCTTTTTTTGCGGGTTTTTATGCCAAGGCAAATGCCAAATGTTCTGATATCATCATCATTCAGGTGCTTTACCAGGTGGTGTTTCAATTTCAAAGCATCCAGGTTGTTATCTTCCACCTGGAAATTTAATTCATTGGCGGCATGCCTGATGTTTACCTGGTATTTATCGAGCAGGTAGCTCCAGTCGGATTTGTTTGCTTCGTTAATTCCTTTTATGATAATTGTTTTCCAGGGTGTGGAGCACAATTGCCCGGTTGCTGTTTTTACACAAAGCTGGCATACCTCTTTTAAAAATTTGATGCTGAATAATTCATCCCTGCTGTAAATGCCCAGCCAATATTTATCATTGTAACGGTTCAGACCCTCATAGTACGGAAGATTGAAAGGTGGCAACGGTAACGGGCCATCTGCGGGTCTTGTATTGAATGCACCGGTATTTACGCTTCTATAAAGTTCATCGCCGTTTGCCTCGTTGTTATCATAAAACTTCAACCTGTCTGCCAGGATCACTTCTTCAATGAGAGAAGATACAGCGGCGACATCTTTTGTGTGAATCACATCTTTCCATTCATATATAATATTTGTTTTCGGAAAACGAATGAACAAATGCCAGAAATGCGGTTCGGCGGCTGAAGCAACCCAGTTAATATTTCCGGTGAGTAACGGTGTGAAACTTTGGTTAGCGTCACTGATATTTATTTTTAGCCGGGGTGAGTGCGTTATTGATTCAAATATTCTGTGGTAAACTTCTTCTGTGAGCCAGGTATTATTAATAAAAACACCTTCTGCCGGAAAGGAACTCATGATATTGGGAAATTCTTCACTATTTACCTCGTAGCTGATGCCCAGCATGTTGAGTTCGGCAGTCAAATTGCCAAGCTCTTCTATCGGGATATCAAGAAAAAGTTGCTGCCGCAAACCAAATCTTACACAGCGCAATCCCGATTTGCCTGCCGCCAGCAGTATATTGTATAAATCTTCCCACGGAATAATTCCACCTTTAAAATTGACTTTTACCGTATTTATATTTTTCATATTGAGCCGGTCTCTTTTTAGTAAGATAAATGTATCGAACAGCCTGTTTCCTTCGCCAAAGTACTAAGATTTTACCCAAAGCACCGGTATTTATCAAGCTTACTGCCCGGGGCAAATCCCGGACGATAATGTAGAATTTTCTTCCGGATTTTATATCTTTCAACTTCGCCGTAATAGGTTCGACCTATCATACCTGTGATGCTTACATCCTTCAAAGAAACGATATGAAATGTTTACTTTTTTTGCTGGTCTTTTTTTATTGGGTATCTCCGTTCCGCGCAAAAGATACCCGAAAAATATTTGATGTTCACCTCCACGGAAGCAAGGCTTTATCTGAACAGCTATCAACCTTAGCGCAAGAGGGCGTATACAAGGCTGCGATCAGCACTTCCTGGGATTTACAAAACACCTACCGGGATAAATCAAAACTGGATCTTTTATTTGGACTCATGTTTCCCTGTCCAAACGGCAAAGTGCCTTACAGCCTTCAACCCTGTTATCCGGATGCGCCAGACTGGCCGCCACCCGCCTGGGTGGAGCAACAAATACTGGCAGGTAAAATTGATTTTTTTGGAGAGGTGCTAAATCAATACTACGGCATTTCTTCATCCGACACGCTATTGTTCCCTTACTATGCTTTGGCCGAACAATATCATCTGCCCGTAGGCATTCATACCGGTGGCGCCGGACCTGGACACGGCAGTCCAAATTTTAAAATGGAATTGGGAAATCCGGCGCTGCTCGAAAAAATGGTTAAGCAATTTCCGGGTCTGAAAGTTTGGATAATGCATGGCGGGGATCAATATTATAAAGAAACAATTGCCCTGATGCAAAAACATAAACAGTTATACGCAGATATTTCAGTGATTTCGAATCCCGATATCGTACCTGCAGTACGATTCAATACTATAATGAAAGCATTTATAGCTGCAGGTTTGGAAGATAGGCTGATGTTTGGGACAGACAATGGAAAGGTTGAAAAAGTGGTTGCTGCTGTTGAGGGGCTTACCTTTTTATCGGAAATGCAAAAAAATAAAATCTTTTACCGGAATGCGGAGCATTTCTTTGATAAAACAACGGATTAAAGCAAATTTTTGTTGGCTTAACCGCAATTTAACCGGGATTGGACTTAGCGATCGAACAAAAGCGTCGTTGCGGCATTTGACAACATGAATCATCACATCAACATCCATAACTAAATTTTAGCTGGCCCATATCTCACCAACTTTTTATCTTTAGGCAGGAGGCTACAAATAATAACATGTACATGAAAGCTGTCTTTTCTTCAAAATATGGACCACCTGAAATCCTTACCATTAAGGAGCTTGAAAAGCCAGTACCAAAAGAAAATGAAGTATTGGTTAAAATTTGCGCAACTGCTGTTAATGATTA
>CAYMKT010000245.1:0-2831 GCA_964391065.1 uncultured Terrimonas sp.
CCCACAAGTGAATGCTACGTTTCGGAAATACTATTGCAACTGCAGGAATTTAAATTGCAGTACCTGGACAACGGAATTTTACCCAATTTGAAGGATAAATTCAGCGTGAATTTATTCAATACTTTCAGAGCCTACATAGACCACAAAAAGTATTTTCCATTTTCGTTAAAACAACATGCCGATGATCGGGGAACATTTGTTGAGCTGGTAAAATTACAGCAAGGCGGGCAAATATCTTTTTCAACCACGCACCCGGGCATTACCCGCGGGAATCATTTTCATACCCGAAAAATTGAACGTTTCGCTGTAATAAAAGGGAAGGCGTTAATACAGCTACGTAAATACAACAGCAGCGAAGTGTTGAATTTTGATTTGGATGGAGATAAGCCCTCCTATGTAGACATGCCAATATGGTATACCCATAATATAAAAAATACAGGGGATGCCGACTTATACACTGTGTTCTGGATTAACGAATTTTTTAATCCCAATGATCCCGACACCTATTTTGAAACTGTTTAAACAGCCACTAATTCATTTTCATGCACAAGATCAATAAAAAACTGAAAGTACTAACTGTAGTGGGTACACGCCCTGAAATCATAAGACTATCGAGAGTGCTGGCTAAACTGGATGAATCTGAAGCCATAGAGCACATACTGGTTCATACCGGTCAAAATTACGATTACGAACTTAACCAGGTTTTTTTTGAAGACCTTGCTCTAAGAAAACCAGACTATTTTTTAAATGCAGCCGGCGCCAACGCCACTACTACCATCGGACAAATATTAATCAATATTGACCCAATCCTGGAGAAGGAACAACCTGACGCTTTCCTGGTTTTAGGCGATACCAACAGTTGCTTATGTGCTATACCTGCTAAAAAAAGAAAGATACCAATATTTCACATGGAAGCCGGCAACAGGTGCTTCGATCAAAGGGTACCCGAGGAAACAAACAGAAAAATTGTAGATCATGTAAGCGATATTAACCTTACCTATTCGGATATAGCGAGAGCGTATTTGCTTCGCGAAGGATTGCCGGCCGATAGGGTGATAAAAACAGGCAGCCCGATGTATGAAGTACTGCATCACTATATGCCCAAAATAGAAAACTCTGCTATTCTGAAGCAGCTTTCACTCGAAAAGAACAACTATTTTGTAGTATCGGCGCATCGGGAAGAAAATATTAACTCTGAAAAGAATTTTAATAACTTTATCTTATCACTTAACAGCATAGCAGCGCTGTTTAAAATGCCGGTAATTGTCTCCACCCATCCACGAACCAGAAACATGGTAAAGGAAAAAGGTGTACTGTTTAATGAGTTGATAAGACTGGAAAAGCCATTCGGGCTATCCGATTACTTGTCGCTCCAGGTAAATGCAAAGGCCGTCCTTTCAGATAGTGGCACCATCTCGGAAGAGTCATCAATACTTAATTTTCCTGCTTTAAATATTCGCGAAGCTCATGAAAGACCCGAAGCCATGGAAGAAGCATCAGTCATGATGGTGGGACTAAATCCCGAAAGAATTCTTCAGGCCCTAAGTCAATTGGAAGGGGAAAAGAAGGTTAGTCGCAATTTTAGAATGGTATCTGATTATGCCATGCCCAACGTGTCGGACAAAGTGGTAAGAATAATCATATCGTATGTTGATTATATTAAACGTGTAACCTGGCAAAACTCATAGTATGCGTGTTCTGTTTCTATTGTTGTACCATCCGGAGCCACATGAGTCGTCTAATTTGTATGCCGATCTTGTAAATGAGTTTACGAAAAACGGACACGAGGTTGTGGTAGTAAGCGCAGCAAAAGAAGGAAACGCGACTACTTTTAAAAAGGAAAACGATGTTGCAGTTTTAAGGGTAAAAACGAAACAATTTTTCAATGTACATCCCGTTGCCAAAGGCATAGCCACGTTGTTGCTGCCATTTAGGTTTAAAAAAGCCATTATTAGATTTCTTTCGGAAAAAAAATTCGATTTAATCCTTGCTCCTACCCCACCGATAACTTTTGTAGATATAATATCTTATTTGAAGAAAAAATACAAAGTAAAATCTTTGCTTATTCTGCGCGATATTTTTCCGCAAAATGCGCGTGATTTAGGGATGATGTCCAATCCTTTGATTTTTAATTACTTCAGAAAGAAAGAAAAAAAACTGTATCGTTACAGTGATTTTATTGGATGTATGTCGCAGGGAAACATTGACTACGTGGTGAAGCACAATCCCGAAGTAAACCCTGAAAAACTTTTTCTTTTACCCAATTGGCAAAAAGCGGCACCCATTTTGAAAAGGGATAAATCCATAAAAGAAAGGTACGGTTTGGCGGATAGGTTTGTAGCTATATTTGGTGGGAATATTGGTGAACCCCAAAAAATAGAAAATATAGTTACCCTTGCCCAACAATACCGGGAAAATAATCGTATTGTGTTTTTGATTATTGGTTCCGGTGCCCGGAAAAGCTACCTTGAGCAACTGGTGGCCCGATGTGCATTAAATAATGTAGTAATAAACGACTCTTTGCCGCGCTCCGATTATGAGCAATTGGTAGCTAACGCAGACATAGGATTGATTTCATTAAGCGAAAAATTTACTATTCCTAATATTCCTTCTAAAACACTTTCTTATTTTAATGCAAAAATTCCCGTTCTGGCCGCTGTCGATGCCAATACTGATTACGGAAAACTCCTGGAAGATGCAGAGGCTGGATTATGGTCTGTAACGGGTGATTTAGATTCCTATAAGCGCAATTTTGAAATGCTTTACAACAGCGCTGAACTTCGTAACAAAATGGGAGAAAATGGGTATGTTTACCTTATAAAATACCTTAC
>CAYMKT010000246.1:0-2789 GCA_964391065.1 uncultured Terrimonas sp.
CCTGTAACCTGTAACCTCCTCATTACTTTTTCTCATTGTATCTTGCACGATATGGTTATCACTTCCGCCACGTATGTCATCAGCAGTCCTGAGTACAGTTTATGCCCGCAACCCGACCGGCCCGAATACGCGTTTATCGGAAGAAGCAATGTTGGTAAATCATCGTTGATCAATATGCTTTGCAGTAATCAAAAATTAGCCAAAACCTCCGGCACACCCGGAAAAACACAAATGATCAACCATTTTGCCATCAGCAGCAGTTCCGAAAACAAATTGTTACAGCAATGGTATATTGCCGACCTGCCGGGTTACGGTTTCGCTAAAGTGTCGATACAGCAACGGAAGCAATGGAGCAAAATGACGGAAGATTATCTTCGAAAAAGAGAAAACCTCGTGAATGTATTTGTACTGATCGACAGCCGGCATACTCCGCAAAAGCCCGATCTCGAATTTGTGAACCGGCTTGGTGAATGGGAAGTTCCTTTTTGTATCGTGTTTACAAAAGCAGATAAAACCACACAACTGGAAGTGAGCAGAAACATCAAGTCGTTTTTAAATACCATGCGCAAAACCTGGCAATTTTTGCCGGCACACTTTGTTTCAAGCACTGTAAAAAAATTGGGGAAAGATAAAATACTAACGGCGATAGAAAAATGGAATAAAGAATTTATTGAAAACAACAACTCATAAAAGCTTTTTAAGAGGGGAGATAATTCCATTAGCGGTATGGTCATACCACTTTTACAAGCACTTTACTGAAGCAGTTAATTCACCACTTTATTGGCACAACTGCTGCTGGCAAAGGCTTCCGGCTTGGCCTTGAAGGCAAACCCCATACCCAGTATGTAACCCATGGCTTCGCGTAAAGCTTCGTTACTTTTAAAATGGGGATTGGTGTTAATGTCGGCATGCACTTCCATATCCACATCAAAAGCCGTAAACAGATCGCAGAGTTCATAGGCGATCTCGATGCTTTTGGCCACTTCCACCAGCATTCTTTCCTTAATAGAATACTTTTTGGTGGTTTTTTCGTTGTGAATGAACATGAAGCCGCCATGCCCTTCCCGTAGAAATACAATTACGGTGGCAAATTCTGTTTCTGCGCCTTTTACCTGGGAGTCTGTTCCGATGCAAACTTTAAGATGGAAGCCTTTTTTTGTTTCGCGAACAATGGCATCTTTTACTTCATCTTTGATGGGAAGTTGAATGCGTTCCCCGTTAAATCTTCTCCATAACATAGTTGAATAGGTTTTCCCAATTTACGCATTTTTATTAACCTGCGCTTCAACGTTAGATTATTATTCTGTTACCGCGTAAAATGGGCGGCAGCGTGTTGGATGATCGAAAAGACGCAGCAACGCTATCAATATTGTCCAGTACTAAGCAGTACCAGCGAACAAGCCTCCTGGGCCTGTATTCCCTGTTGAGTTGCCAGGCGTGATAATTCTTCGTTTTCTGCGCCCGGGTTGAATATGATGCGCGCCGGCTGAAGCGAAAGGATATAATCGTAGTATTCCTTTTGATGCGTGGGATTTAGGTATAAGGTTACAGTATGCACATCGGAGTATGGCTTTTTTTCAACGTCTATCGCAACATCTTTCACTTCAGCCTTTCTTTTACCGATAGCCACCACCTCATGCCCGGCATTGCGCAGGCGGTTAAGGGCAAGATAGCTGTATCGTTCGGGATTAGCCGAAGCGCCTATGATGAGCGTTTTCTTTTTTTGTGCAGATACCATATATCGAACAGGGCTTTATGCAGGTTGGGAATTAGTATTCTGCCGATAATCGTTGCTGATTGAAAATATATTGTTGAAGGTATGTAAAAAGCCGATACTTATTCGTCTGTTGGAACTGAAGATAGGATTTGCAATTAGCTGATGGTATGATGTCTTGCCCAACTTGCATAAAACCCAATGCTGTAAGCATACCTTTCATCTTGTCAAATGAAAGAGCCTTGCAAGTTTATACAAGGCCCTTTCGTTATGTTGGTAATCAACTTTATCGCTGAATTACCAATTGTTGTCTGTCTTTAGTTTTATTACCAGAAATTTCAACAATGTATACTCCATTCTTCAAATTTGAAATGCTTAGTTGAGCCTGTTTAGTACCACCTCCATATCTTAACTGCTTTTTCAAATTGCCAATATTATCAAATATTTTAATTTCCGAAATATCATCTTTAGTTTCTCCTCTTTGATTAATTGTTATGGTTGTAGTAGCAGGGTTTGGTGAAACCATAAAGTAATATCCTGAATTTACCTGAATAGGCACTGATGCGCTCCAATCGCTCCATCCACAGGCGTTTTGTATTCGTGCCTGCACATAGGCAGTACCTGTTGATTGGAAAAAAATATTTTTACTCGAGCCATTATCCGGAAGCGGACCGCAGTCATAGTCGCCAGGAACGATATTAGCGCTCATTGATACCTGCCAATTAACAGATTGTATTTGGCAACGATTATCAGGAGGATTTCCGACAACAAAACCCACTGGATGTCCCATTGTAGTACTACTGGTAGATTTCCAAATAGTAATGTTACTTGCCTGGGGTACGCCGACTGTAAAATTCATTCTACTTGTAACACTTCCCCCGCTACATGGAGTGGAAATTTGCACTTCCACCCATGCCGGTCCATTTGAACTCCCATTTCTCTGAACACTATATTGATATGAATTGCTTGAACCAACTACTGTTAGATTGCTGCTTTTTGTCCAGCTATAGGTGGCCCCTGATATATTTTTGGCAGAAAAAGTTCTTGTGCCAGTGCATAAATTGGAGGTAGCTCC
>CAYMKT010000247.1:0-2731 GCA_964391065.1 uncultured Terrimonas sp.
TGGGTGAAGGCATCCGGAACAACGTGGCCGGTAGCTTGTTTTTGCAGTCTGTCGTCGCCAATGGCATTGGCTGCATTTAGCGCTTCTTCAATATCTCCGGGGTCTAATATGTTTTTCATTTTTTGTTCATAATGAGCCCATACTCCCGCTAAAAAATCGGCCTGTAATTCCATCATTACCGAGTAGCGGTTAAATTCGCGCTCGCTCATCTGCCGCCGAAGCCGGTTCACTTTATCCGCCGTACCATTAAGGTTTTGTATGTGATGCCCTACTTCATGCGCTAACACGTAAGCCATGGCAAAATCTCCGGGTGCGTTCAAACGGTCCTGCATTTCCTGGTAAAATGAAAGATCGATATATACTCTTTGATCGCCCGGGCAATAGAATGGTCCCGATGCTGAACTGGCATTGCCGCAGGCAGATGCAACGGCGTCTCTGAACAACACCAATGTAGGCTCAATATATCGCTGGCCATTTTCGGAAAATATTTTATTCCAAACATCTTCTGTTTCGGCCAATACCACTTTTACGAATGCAGCCCGTTCATCATCGGCAGCCTGCTCCTGTGGCGACATGGGCGCTGACTGATTGGACGGACCTACCAATTGCGGTAGTTGCGAAGGGTCCACATCACCGCCAAGAAAAGTGTAAATCAGGTAAATGATAATTGCTGCAACTCCGCCGCCAGCGGCAACTCCGCCGCCGGAAATGCCACGGCGGTCATCTACATTTGTACTGCTTCTTCTGCCTGTCCATCTCATTACATGTTGTTTTTTGGGATGATAAAAATAACTAATGACCAAAGCTGGTTAGGTAGGGAATATAGCTACCTAAATATAAAAATAATTACGATAACAGCCACCAGGCACCAGGCTTTTGTTATTACCGCGGAGTATTCGATATGTTTTGTGGGTTGATGCATTGGGAATCCAATGAAATTTTATTCCGGAACCGATATTCGGCTATAAGAACTGCATGGTATATCACCGATGTGAAAAGATTAAAGTACGGGAATAAGAAGAAGGTTTGGATGCATTTCAAATTGTCGCACCACTTTTCCCTCGCCGCTGCACGGAGAGGGAATAAAAAGGGTGAGGGCATCTCAATATGCAGCGACAATTTGGAATGCGCCAGAAGGTTTTTGCCCGCGTTTGCTATTGCGTAATTTTGCAGGAACTTAAGGCAAAAGCAAAAAAGGCAAGTTAATATTAAAACGAATTTTTTATGCGTTTTGAAGATGCTACCATAGGACAAATAGATACGATCATGCAAAAAGCATGGGAAGCTTATCATACCTGCAGGAAATTGAGTTTGAAACAACGTGCCGGTTTTATGAAGGCTATAGCAGTGGAACTGGAAGACTGCGGCGACGACCTGATAAAAACAGCCATGGAAGAAACGAATTTGCCAGACGCCAGGTTGCGCGGTGAACGGGCAAGAACCATTTTTCAGTTGAACAGTTATGCCGAAGCCTGCGAAAGAGGCGAATGGCTGGAGGCGAGAATTGACACGGCGATGCCTGCCCGAACACCCTCCAAGCCTGATATCCGTAAAATGATGGTACCCTTAGGGCCTGTTGTTGTTTTTGGCGCCAGTAACTTTCCTTTCGCTTATTCCACGGCGGGTGGCGATACCGCCTGCGCTTTTGCTGCAGGCTGCCCGGTAATTGTAAAGGCGCACCCGGCGCATGCCAAAACCAGCGAAATAGTTGCCGGGGCTATTGCAAAAGCCGCTGTAAAACATAATATGCCGGAAGGGGTATTTGCGCATGTGCACGGCGCATCTTTTGAAACCGGTAAAGCCTTGGTCATGCATCCCTATACAAAAGCAGTTGGGTTTACCGGATCGTTCGTTGGTGGCAAAGCTTTATTTGATATGGCCAATGCAAGACCAGAACCGATACCGGTTTTTGCAGAAATGGGCAGTATCAATCCGGTATTCTTGTTTCCTGAAAAATTGAAGCAATCCGCCGCCGCGGTAGCCAAAGAATATGCGGGCTCTATCACCCTGGGTGTGGGCCAGTTTTGCACCAACCCGGGGTTAATGATTGGCGTGGATGGCGACGACCTGCAAACGTTTATTGAAGCGCTTGCTATAGAAATCAAACAATCATCGCCGGGCACTATGTTGCATCCGGGCATTTATAAAGCCTTTGTAGAAAACCGGGCTAATGCATTGGCACAGGAGGAAGTAGAAACAATAGCAGTATCGCAAACAGATGCGGCCATCAACCAGGGAGTGCCCACTGTTGCTTCGGCAGCCGGCAAAGCATTTTTGAACAATCCCTTACTACATAAAGAAGTGTTCGGCCCGTATTCTATCGTTATCCGGTGTACAGACATGGAGGAAATGATGAAAGTTGTTCAACATTGCGAGGGCCAGCTTACGGCTACTTTAATGGCAACCGAAAATGATATTCTTAATCATGTGGAACTTGTAGATGCCATCAAAAATATTTGCGGAAGATTTATTTTTAATGGAGTACCCACCGGGGTAGAAGTTTGTTTGAGTATGCATCATGGCGGACCCTACCCGGCTACAACCGATTCGAGGTTTACTTCCGTTGGGGCAGATGGCATCAAACGTTTTGCAAGACCTATTGCTTTCCAAAATTGGCCGGATAATTTATTACCTGATGAATTAAAAAACGGCAACCCGCTGAATATCTGGAGAACGGTAAACAATGTATTGAGTAAAGAGGGGATAAAATAATGCGCAATGATGTATTGAT
>CAYMKT010000248.1:0-2718 GCA_964391065.1 uncultured Terrimonas sp.
GGAATTAACAGTCCGTCATTGCATATGATTGAGCCGTTGGGTTACCTGGAATTCAATTACCTGGTGGAAAAGGCGAAAGCCGTGATCACCGATTCCGGTGGGATAACAGAAGAAACCACGGTAATGGGTGTTCCATGCATGACACTCAGAGATAATACGGAAAGGCCTGAAACAATTCTGATAGGAACCAATGAATTAATCGGCACCAACCCCCGGGCGATAAAACCTGCCCTGGAAAAACTATTTTCCGGCAATTGGAAAAAGGGCGGTATCCCAGCACTTTGGGATGGTAAAACCGCAGAAAGAATAATAAGCCACCTTATATCATTGTAACCTTTTATGGAAAAGAAAAAAGTGTTAATCATTTATAATAAGGTTTGGTCGTACAGGCTTAAGATATTTGATATTTTAAACCAGTACTACGATTTAACGGTGGCTTACTCCGACAAAACCTTCGTAGGGAAATCATTTGATTTCAAAACCATATACACACCGGGAAAAGACATAGGCCCCGTTTTCTTCCATAAGCCGAATTTAAGAAAGATGGCTGATGAGTATGATGTTGTAATCGGTATATCAAATGTAAGATGGCTTTCCTTAATGTTTCTTTTATTAGGAAAAAGAAACTTCAAATTCATACTATGGGGAATTGGTGTGTCTGCCAGCTATGAAAATAAACTGGACTCCAAAACAACATGGGACAGGGTTAGATTCTTTTTCTCAAAAAGAGCTGATGCCATATTGTTTTACAGTAGTTACCCGGTTAACAAATATATAGCGAATGGAATAGAAGCTGAAAAATTATTCGTAGCCAACAACACAGTTGCCATTGATGACAGTTTTGATCTAAAATCCGTGGAAAACACTAAAACCGATTTTTTATTTATTGGCACCTTATATCCCCAAAAAGGAATTGACATTTTGGTAAATGTATATATTGAATTAAATAAAAACATCGATCTTCCGGTGTTAAATATAATTGGAGCGGGGCCAATGCAAGACGTAATTAAAGATTTAGTAAATGCCAATGGTTTACAAAATAAAATACTGCTTCATGGCCCTATTTACGATCAAAAAATATTAATCAACTTTTTCTCCAGAAGTCTCGTTTGTATTTCTCCCAACCAGGCAGGGCTATCCGTATTAATGAGTATGGGCTATGGTGTACCCTTTTTAACAAGCTGTGACGCCATTACAGGCGGTGAAATATTTAATATCATAAAAAACGAAAATGGGTTTATTTACGACGGGACGGATGAAGAGCTTAAAAAAACCCTAACATGGATTATTAACAACAGGAACACTGTTCTGGAATATGGAAGAAAGGCCAAAGTTCATTATGATTTATCGCGAAAACCTATTGACATGGCCAACGCAATCAGGGATAGCATTGAATATGTACTTAACAAGCAATAAGAGAAACGAACCCGGGAAAAAATTGTGGATTAGTCGTTATAATATTAATTTTTTAAGTCAACCGGAATTTGATGTGTAGTTTGATCAAGAATTATTTTAGTTTCCAGAGACTAAAAAAACAGGCGCAAAACCGGAGGTTATCGCTTCTGATGTTTTACGACAAGGAGTCTGACATTTCTAATAAATGCCGTATTCAGCGATTTGTGGTTTTAAGAAAATGCGTGGTTTCAGATTATACCTACATCGGGTATAACACGAACATTTACCATGCATCAATCGGAAAGTTTTGTTCTATTTCAAAAGATGTGTGCATAGGACTGCCCGCACATCCAACAAAATTCATTTCAACTTCCCCGATATTCGTAAATATCATTAACGGGACGGGGTATTCCTGGTCGAAGGAAGATCTTTTTAATTCGGTTCCGGAAAAAGTGATCATTGGAAATGACGTATGGATTGGAATGAAATCAACGATAATGGGAGGCGTTACCGTAGGAAACGGAGCCATAATAGCCGCCCACTCCGTGGTAACAAAAGACGTGCCTCCATACGCGATAGTAGGTGGAGTTCCCGCTAAAATTATAAAATACAGGTTTGATAACGAGATTATTGAATCGTTGCAAAAATCAGCCTGGTGGAATCATTCCGAAAAGTCGCTGCAGGAAAAAATAAAAGCCTTTCAGGAGGAAATCAATGCGGGAAATGCTCATGACTTAATTCGGGCACTCAATCAATAGTGGTTAAAACACATTAAACTAAACATCTCATGTTCGGCAACAAAAAACTTCTTATCACCGGCGGAACCGGCTCCTTTGGTAACGCAGTGCTCACCCGTTTCCTTCACACCAATTTTGAAGAAATCAGAATTTTCAGTCGTGATGAAAAAAAACAGGATGACATGCGAAAAGTATATACTGATTCGCGGATAAAATTTTATATAGGAGATGTACGGGACTATAATTCCGTAGAAATGGCAGTAAGGGGAGCGGATTATATCTTTCATGCCGCTGCTCTGAAACAGGTACCATCCTGTGAGTTTTTCCCCATGGAAGCAGTAAAAACCAATGTAGAAGGCACAAACAATGTATTAGATGCTGCCATTCGCAATAACGTGAAGAACGTCGTAGTGTTAAGCACCGATAAGGCTGTGTACCCCATCAACGCGATGGGCATGAGCAAAGCCATGATGGAAAAAGTGATGGTCGCTAAATCAAGAACCGTTTCGCCAAAACAACTGGTACTTTCGGGCACACGGTATGGCAATGTAATGGCATCCAGGGGTTCGGTAATACCCTTGTTCAT
>CAYMKT010000249.1:0-2668 GCA_964391065.1 uncultured Terrimonas sp.
TTTCATTATGTTCAATTTCAAATTTCTTCAACAACCCCACATACTCCTCCCTAAACGTGCGTTTCCTGTGATGTTCTTCCTGGTTCAGTATGTAGTTATATACATTTTGGATATGGGAGTGCGAGTACGAAAAAGCGCCATACCCTTCCTGCCAGGAAAACCTGCCTTTAACTAACTTTCTGTCATTGATAAAATTGGAAGAATTGTTTTTGATATCCCGAACCAAATCAGAAATCCTCATAGCGGGTTTCAAGCCAATAAAGGCATGAATATGGTCGGGCATTCCGTTTACGATAATTGATTTTTGCTCCTTCGCTGTAATGATGCCCGAAATGTATTTATGCAATTCTTCTTTCCATGATTTAGCGATGAGGTTTTCTCTTCCTTTTACCGCGAAAACCACCTGAATGTATAATTGTGAAAATGTCCCTGCCATTATATCATTTGTTTTAATTCACTCAAACCATTCTGAATATTTTCTTCCATGCTCTCCAATTTCCCGAAAATCACCTCTGGCTTTTCATAGCTTACTTCTTCATACACTTCTTCTTTGTAGGTGCTCAGATTCAAATCGTAGCTGTTTGCTACAATTTCCTTTTTCGGTACCAAAAAGTATTTCAGCTTTCTATCGGTGTATTTCTTAGCGTCTCTTGTTTTGTAGCGTTGCACAATGTCAGGTAAATCACTTTCTGCAATTTTGTTTCGCTTGTCGTCTAAGCTGTAGCCGTCTGCCTGCATATCGTAAAACCATACATGGTTGGTTTCTCCGCCTTTGGTAAAAATCAGAATGGCCGTACTTACGCCTGCATAAGGTTTAAATGCTCCGCTGGGCACAGCTATCACGGCTTTCAGTTCGGCTTTTTCAATAACCAGTTTCCGCAGGGCTTCAAAAGCTTTACCGCTGTTTTGTATGACACCGCTTGGTACAATCACGGCTGCCGTGCCGCCCATTTTCAGCATGTTAAAAATGCGTTCCACAAAAAGCAGTTCGGTTTTGGTAGTAGGTAGTTTCAGCCCTTCGTTAATATCGCCTTTGTCAATATTGCCCGTAAATGGAGGGTTCGCCATAATAATGTCGAACTGACTGTCTTCGTTGTAGCTTTTGCTCAGGGTGTCTTTGTAGTCAATTTTGGGTTCGTCAATGCCGTGCATCATCATGTTCATTAATCCCAGGCGTACCATAGTCTGGTCTATATCATAGCCGGTAAAGCTCCGGTCGAGTATGCTCCGTAATTTTTCCGTAAGCATAGATGTAATAGAAGCCCTGTAAAAGCCATCTTCATCAATCCAAACATTATCCGGCGAAGATTTTAATACCAATTGTGTAAGAATATATTGATAACTGCCCAATAAAAACCCGCATGTACCGCATGCCGGATCCGCTATACGCTGCCCGAGTTGCGGTTCCACCAACTCCACCATCAGTTTAATAATATGGCGTGGTGTTCTGAACTGCCCATTTTTGCCTGCTGTGGCAATTTCGCTCAGCAACATTTCATATACGTCGCCCTGTATATCCTGAAATGCCTGCCCACCTTCAATAGCATCTTTTTCAATTTCAGTAAAAATCTGTTCTATAATGTTTATGGCTTCAACCAGTAAACTCGCCTTCGGCATTATGAACACCGCATTTGCCATATGTTTGGTAAAAGGCGATGTTTTTCCGTTCAGTTCTTTCAAAAACGGGAATACTTTGCTTTGCACATGAAAAAGCATTTCCACTGCCGGTTTATGTTTAAAAACAGACCATCTGAGCTTTTGCTTCTCAATGGTTTGGTCGCTTCCCGGAACAGTAAAATTACCTTTAAATCTGCTGTTGTACTTTTCGCCTGTAAACTCAGCATCCCGTTCCCGTTTGGTTTCCAGATCATCCAAACGCTTCATAAAAATAAGATAGGTGATTTGCTCAATAGCAGTAAGCGGGTTGCTGATACCACCACTCCAGAAGTTATTCCATAGCTTGTCAATAAGCGACTTTAATTGTGCGTTGTTTTGGAGCATTAGTTCTTCTTCTTTTTTGTTTT
This sequence comes from uncultured Terrimonas sp., assembly GCA_964391065.1. Taxonomy (GTDB): domain Bacteria; phylum Bacteroidota; class Bacteroidia; order Chitinophagales; family Chitinophagaceae; genus Agriterribacter. The sequence continues at coordinate 2,025 of CAYMKT010000249.1, forward strand.
CTTCTTTTTATCGGTTTCTTTCAATTGCAATGCAGTTTTAGCATTGAGTGAAGTCACTACTTTTTTGCCTGTTCGCGCTTCCAGTTCCAATCTTGCTTTGCGCGCAACCGTGCCGCCTTGTTTGGCAACTACTTTACTTTCATCAAATGTTTTTGGATTTACCGCTTCCGAAATGTCTTTGGCGGATGCCTCGGCCAACATGTTCAAAATCAGTTCGGTGTTGGTCATATTGTCCCGAAGGTTTTCTTTTTTCAAGCCCTTCAGGATTTTATATGCTTTCGTGGTTTTGTCAGACCATGCTTTGGTGATGATGTCGGTGAGCGTTGCGAAGTGAACGCCTTCTTTCAGTCCACGTTTTTTCCATTCGCTGGTAAGCTCTTTCCGAACCTCAATACTTTTCAATCGTTGGTTAATCCAGTTTTCAGAATAACCAAGATTCAGGTATTGTTGTAACGCCCGGTCAATTGACAATTCAGGGTCTTGCATTTCATCCAATCTTTCGGAAGCTACCTGTGCCAACCAAAGTTTAAACGGTTCAGCTTTTGGTGAGGGAATTGACTGGATAAGCCGGAAAAGTTGTTCGGTATCAGCAACATCGGTCAGGTAATTTTTTCCATCTGCCGATGGCATTTTCAGTTGTCCCA
>CAYMKT010000250.1:0-2585 GCA_964391065.1 uncultured Terrimonas sp.
TTTGCGGAGAGACAGGGATTCGAACCCTGGGTACCCTTGCAGGTACAACGGTTTTCGAGACCGTCCCATTCAACCACTCTGGCATCTCTCCGGGCGTAAAATCAGCGCAAAGGTATTTATTTATCTATTACAAGTTTGGCCTAACGCACCCTGTACAAGTTAAACCGTTGCTTTGCAACTTAGCGGCCTTATTCTCCCCCTTCCTTCTTATTTTTGTGCTCATTTTTTATAAAGGAATGATTGGCATGCAAAAAAAGGTGTTGGTAATAAAGCTGGGTACGGCGGTCATTACAAACGGGGAAGGGAAAATTGACCAGGCGGTTATTAAAAAAATTGCTGCACAGGTTGCTACTTTAAGTAATCAATATAATATCGTGCTGGTGTCCAGCGGAGCGGTGGGCAGCGGCAAATCGTTCTTCAAAAAATACAAAGGCACGTTAACCGAAAGGAAGGCCGCAGCAGCAGTGGGCAACCCCATGCTCATTCAATTGTATCATCAATATTTTTCAGCGTATCATATTACGGTGGCGCAGGCATTGTGCGAAAGGCATCATTTTTCCAACCGCAAACAGTTTTTACAGCTCAAAGAAACTTTTGGTGAGTTCTGGCAGAACAATATTCTTCCGGTAGTAAATGAAAACGACCTGGTGAGCAATATTGAATTGAAGTTTTCTGATAACGACGAACTGGCAACGCTTATCGCTATTGGCTTTGACGCTGATACCCTTATTATGTGCACGTCTGCGGGGGGCTTAATGAACGACGAGAACAAAGTAATTCCTGCAGTAGATAAAATTGACGCTACAGTGCTGGGTTTCGTGAAAAAGGAGAAATCCATGATGGGACTTGGGGGAATGCTGTCCAAGCTCACCTCTACTAAGTTAGCCGCATCATTAGGAATAAAGGTGATTGTTTGCGGTTTGAAAGAAAAGAATGCCTTGCTGCTGGCGCTTGAAGGTAAAACAGGCACGGCATTCGCCCCACAGCAATCTAATCTGAAAGCCCGGCAGAAGTGGCTGGCGAGCGGTTCTATTACGCCCGGAGGGATATATATTGACAAAGGCGCCTCCAAAGCATTGCATACAAGAAAAAGCCTGCTTACGGTGGGTATCAGGAAAGTAAAAGGTAGTTTTGTTGCCGGCGAAGTGGTACAATTGATTGACGAAGATGAAACCATCATCGGTGTAGCCAAATCAAAACTCGGTGCAACGGAAATGAATAAACAAATCGCGCAAAAAAATATTATCGCGGCGCATGCCGACGACATTGTTATTTTTTAATGGAATGGGAATGAGCAAAACAACAGCGTCCATAAAAAAGGCCTACCAGGCGGCTCCTGCCTTGCGTGCTTTGAGTGATAAGCAATTGAAAAAATTGCTCCTCGACCTGGCAGATGAACTGGAAAACCAGCAGCAGTCGGTCTTAAAAGCGAACCATAAAGATGTAGCGAAACAGGATCCCTCTAATCCGCGTACCGACCGGTTACGGCTCGATGAAAAAAGGATTAAGGGTATAGCGCAAAGTATCCGCAAAGTGAGCCGGCTGCCTAATCCATCGGGAAAAGTGCTGGAAAAAAAGAAGTTAAAGAACGGACTATTGCTTGAAAAAATTGCCGTACCCCTGGGTGTTGTAGGGGCTATTTATGAATCGCGGCCCAATGTTACGTTTGACATCGCGGCTTTATGCCTTCGCAGTGCGAACGCCTGTGTGCTGAAGGGTAGCAGCGAAGCTGAACATTCCAACCGAGCGGCATTACGTATTATACAGCAGGTACTCAAAAAGCATCATCTTCCGGCTGATACAGTAACCCTTTTGTCGCCGGAAAGAGCTACCGTGCAGGAATTATTCAGCGCTACGCAATACGTGGATGTGCTCATTCCCCGGGGCTCCGATGGACTGATCCGTTATGTTAGGGAAAACAGCCTGGTGCCGGTAATTGAAACGGGAGCCGGTGTTTGTCATGTATATGTAGAAAAGAAGGCGGATTTAAACAAGGCACTGAATATTGTGGTGAATGCAAAAGTGTCGCGTCCTTCAGTTTGCAATGCCATGGATGCCTTGCTGGTTGATCAATCCGTTGCTCCATCTTTTTTGAAGATGCTGAAACCGGCATTGGAAAAATATGCCGTTGAAATTTTTGCAGATACACCTTCTTACCAAATGCTGAAAGGGTATCCGCATTTGCGCAAAGCGGCGCCTGCCGATTTTGGCCGGGAGTTCCTCGATTTGAAATGCGCTGTTAAAGTGGTGAAAGATTCCGCAGATGCAGTTGATCATATCCGTAAGTATTCCACCAAACATTCAGAAGCGATCGTAACCGAAGATAAAAAAGTGGCTGAGTTTTTTTTGCATGAAGTAGATGCGGCGGCGGTGTACCACAACGCTTCTACACGCTTTACCGACGGTGAGGAGTTTGGATTGGGCGCCGAAATTGGAATTTCAACACAAAAATTGCATGCGCGCGGGCCTTTTGCCCTGGAAAAGTTAGTTACTGAAAAATGGGTGATCAGAGGGAACGGGCAAGTGAGGTGATTTGAAATTTAAGATTTTAGATTTGATATTGAATCAGTTCGAATTTCGGATTT
>CAYMKT010000251.1:0-2578 GCA_964391065.1 uncultured Terrimonas sp.
GTAAAAGGCTCCATCAGTTCAATTCTTGTTCCGTCGGCATCATATAAATTCAGTTGCCAGCGTTTGTTGCGGCCGATCCTGGGCGAACCTAAGGTATAGCCCAACTTACCAGCTCTTTCCCGCAATAGATCCAGCGCCTTTTGAATATCCGGAACCAGCAATGCAATATGATGCATGGACCCCAATTGTTGCCTGTTAGGCTTTGCGCCTCCCAGCATATATTCCAGGTAGTCTGTGCTTTGGGGCAGGCACATATTGATCCAACTGGTAATGCTGTCGTTGGCTCCGCCGCGCCAGATCTCCCAAAACCCAAGGATATCTGCATAGAAATTGTCAGCCGCCTGTTGGTTACTGATCCATAACCCGGCGTGAAGAATACGATCGGAAATCTTAGCGTTTATTCCGCCATCAGGCAATGGCTGATCGTTACCGGCAGCAATGTATTGTATACATTTCAAGGGATGCCCTGCGGGATCACGAAAAGAAAAAGAAAGCATGGTTGCCGATTCTTTTATAACGGTATCGTGTACCGCAATGCCTTTGCTTTTCAAATACAAGCGCATCGCTTCTGCGTCAGTTGTTTGAAAGCCGAGCGCCGCCAGCCTTTCATCCACCGTTGCGGGTAGTCCGCCGTATACTTTAATGGTTTGCCGGGGATTTACCTGGATATAAAAAGAGGATGGCTGTTCCGCCGAAGCAGCTACCGGTATGCAGTCAAAACCTAATAGTCCTTCGTAAAATGCAAGCGCTTTCTGGGTATCGCTTACCCGCAGTTCAACACAAGCAATACCAATGATAGCCGGGCGCTTCGGTGCCTGTGCCGTGATTTTCAGTATTGGGAACATCAGCATCACCAACAGGAGAGATTTAAACCAATATGTGTTGCGGGAGAACGATGGCGTTGTCGTTATCGTATATTTCATATAGCTGGGATGATGGTATAAATATAAAGATTGCTGTTTACAAACAACCCGCTATATATCGCACAAAACGCGCCTACTGCTCCAGGTAGTCCTTTAAAGAAGTATTGATGATATGATTCCAGCCCTCCGCGAAATTCTTTTTGGCGAAGTCCGGTTCGTCTGCCGGAAATGTTTCAATGCCTGTATGGGTGAGTTTGAGTAAGGTTTGAGCGCCGTGCTCCTTCATCTCAAATGAAACAAATGAAATGCCCGCATAGCCTTCATACCGCCAACTGTAGGTAAGCTTTTTTGCCGGCGTAACTTCTGTGACCTCACACACATGCAGGTACTGCTTATCGGGACTGGGTCCGCCTTCGAACCTGAATTCAAATCCCGGCTCGGCTTTAAATTCCGTAAGGTTAAAATACCAGTTCTTCATCTCTTCTTTGTCGGTGAGCGCTTTCCAGACTATTGCTATCGGAGCATTCAGCATACGCTCCAGCAGGATTGGCTGATTATCCATATTCTTATGCGTTTTTGAGGCGTCGAAAGCTTAGTATTCGCATCGTAATGCTGCTGCCGTTAAAACTCCAGCACATTTACCCACTTCAAACCAAACAGGATGAGCATTGTAATGCACAGGCTGCACAAAGCAACAATTTGCCAGTAGGTAGATTTGCCATACCACAATTTCCATACCCGTTCACCGCTGCCTGCTTTGAATTTTTTCAAAGTCAGCTTTGCAATAATGAAGATGACTAATACAAAAAGCAATATCGCTATTATCCAAAAAATGGTCATATACAAGTGTATTGATGAACTCATGCCACTCGCCAGGCTATAAAGTGACTGAGTAATGATACAATAAATTAACGCCTGATGCGCGATGAATATACAAAAAAATCTCACTACACGCTTTGCAATGTAGTTAAATCACCATCAACGCCGGCAACGGAATTATTTGATTCCGCCATACGCCGCAAAACAAACATGCTTATGCAAAATTTCTACCGACGCGAATCCGATTTTTTTCATTAAGTCCATTTGAAAGTTTAACGATCTTGGCGAATCTTCCTTTGCTACATAGTCCAGCACTTTTTTACGATAGTCCGCACCGCCAATTTTTTCTAAATAGTCGCCATATTTTTCCCAGATAAAATCATTGAGCAATTCGGTGTCCTGTGTTATTAAATCGGCGATCATCAAACAACCGCCCCTGTTCAATGCATTGAAAAGCTTAGTGAACACAAATTCCCAATCTTCATCTTCGCGCAAGTGATGTAACACTGCTCCTGCCAGTATAATATCAAAATGATTGGCTGGCAAATCAATATCGCGGATATCCCCCTGGATGATTTGTACTTTTCCATTCGTTTCTTTTACCACCCTTTCGTACGCTCTTTGCAGCATGGGCTCACTTAAATCAATCAGGGTACAATTGAGGTTGGGCAATTTGTTGAGCATCTTCAAGGTATAATTGCCTGCACCGCAACCGAGGTCGAGAACATGAACGGCGTTGGGTTTTATTCTCGCCGCTGCTGCCGTAATCAATTCCAGCGAAATGTCGGCATCAATGGTCGACACCTGCCCGGTATCGAGATTGGAAAAACGTTCTACATCGTTGTCAAACCGTTCCCTGATTTCTGCCACTGTTGATTTATTCATTATGCATTCCT
>CAYMKT010000252.1:0-2569 GCA_964391065.1 uncultured Terrimonas sp.
ATTTTAGATAGCGTAAACAGGGAAACATTAACCAATAGCTAAGTACTTAATTGAACCGGGTAATGGCCACAATAAGCAGGGAAAGGAAACTGGTAACCGCCGGCACAATGATATTGAGCCCTTCAGCCTGCAGTCCCTTTCGCTTGCCGGGTTCTACCAGCACCACATCGTTTTGGCGCAGGTTATAAAATGGGGAGCGCATGGCACTGCTGTTGTTAAGGTCCAGGTGAGCTACTTCCACCTTATCGGCGGCTTTACGGATGACTTTTATATTATTACGTTTGGCAAATACGGTAAGATCGCCGGCCATGCCCAGGGCCTGGAGCACATTTATTTTTTCACCAGCCACCTGGTAGGTAGAAGGTCTGGTTACTTCACCCATTACGGTAACACGGAAGTTAATAAGGGTAGCGCTCACCACGGCGTCCTTTAAATATTCACTCACTGATTTTTTGATTTCATCTTTAGCTTCATCGGTGGTTAATCCAGCCACCTCTACCTCCCCCACCACCGGTATGGTAATATTGCCGGTAGGCGAAACGGTATAGATGCTTTGCATGTTCTGGGTATTGTTGTTATTGGTGATCACGGCGGCGCCCATGAGGTTGAAGAGTTGTGAGGCTTCGGGGCTGATGCTGCTGATAACGATCTGCAGTTGGTCGTCGGTCTGCAGGCGCAGGGGATCAAAAGCCGCTGTTCTTACCTGCTGTACCCTGGTGGTGGCTTCCTCGCTGCTGAGGTCCTGGAACAAAGCCAGTTCTTTACCCGATCTGCAGGAACAAAACAGGGCAAATACGGTTACCATTAAAAAAAATGACGGTAGTGTACGCATAAATAAATCTATGTTTTCGCTTTTATCGTTGCCGTAACCCTGTTCGCTAAAAAAAGAGTAGTCCGTGTATTTTGAGTTGACAACATTTAGCATATAGCTTCGCTTGGTCAGTCACATGTTGCCTGACGAATACCCGGAACCAAAACGTAGGTTTATTATATATATTTCCATATCTTTTTAAATAGACATAAAAGGAATTGGGAGAAAAAGATACGGGAAGGTTTTTCAGCTATATAAAATCATGGACTCCGAACAAATCATTAAGCTAAGCTTACATGCCAGTTTTTGTGCGATATTGGCCAACGAATTTTGGTGGGCAAAGATAAAATTACTTTTTAATCTATAGGTTGAATTAATCTGAATTTACTAAATATCAATATTATAGGAAGAATTTGAAAAGAAAGAGACGGAATATTTTAAAGTCGCAAACATACATCCATTGATCTTGAGTTCAGTAATAGGAATCTATAAGCGAACTGCGTATATAATAAATAAAATAGCGAACTACTTTATGTGTTTGTATATAAAATATTGATTTACAGTATATTATATTTCGGTTAGTGTTATGACTGCATTGAGGCAATATGAATTCACAAACGTTGAAACACAAGCGATTATTGACAGGAATGTTACCATTAAATAATCGCGAGTATAGAAAAAATTTCAGTAATATCATATTATTATCAATGTATTAGCGTTAGACTTTAAGTCAATATTTGTGGCTAAGAGTGGCGAAGCTGTGACTTTTTGCGTTTGATTCCTTCCTAAAATGATTATTGGATGTTCTCAGTTGTTATACCGCTCTACAATAAAGAAAAAAGTGTAAGGACGGCCATACAATCAGTGCTCGCTCAAACCATAACGGATTTTGAGTTACTTATCATTAATGACGGCTCAACTGATAAAAGCCGTTCAGTAGTGGCTTCTGTAAATGATAGCCGGATTAGAATTATCGATAAGCTAAACGGTGGAGTATCAAGCGCCAGAAATGTGGGAGCGCTGGCTGCAGCGTATGAGTTCATCGCTTTTATCGATGCCGATGATCATTGGGAACCTGATTTTTTGGAGACGATAAAGGGTTTGACTATAGAGTACCCTCTAGCCGGAGTATACACTACCGCCTACTCTTGCAGATTCAATGATCGTATCTTGCATACTTTTGGCGCTTCAAATCGCGGAATCATTGAGGATTTTTTCTTGCAGGTTTATAAGGCGCCTGTTATGCATGCTTCGTCGGTGTGTATCAGGAAAGCTACTTTTGCCCATAACGGTTATTTCGATGAAAGAATAAGTCGGGGTGAAGATTATGACATGTGGGCCAGGTTGGCCCGTAAGAGCTGTATTGCTGCGAGCCCTGAGTCTAAGGTTTGGTATCGGTTGGATGCGGAAAACAGGGCAATGTCTACCTTGCCGGCACCTTCCAAACTCTGGTTATATTATGCTTCCGAGAAAGAAACGACGAAGGATCAGATGAATTATTATAAACGATTCCTCCACCGCCAGGTTTTGGCGTATCTTATGCATGGGAAATATGCCTGGGCGAAGCAGTTGGCATCGCGAAACTGGAAGATTGCTCCCTGGTATTCTTATCTGTATATTCCAGACTATATTCAACTGCGGCAGCTAAAAACCCTTTGGAACTTAATGAGCGTTCGTTTAAAACAAAATAGTGCTGCTATTTTTATGTGGGCGATAAGTAGCTTCATTTATAATCTCGCATGTTACTAATGCAGGGTA
>CAYMKT010000253.1:0-2560 GCA_964391065.1 uncultured Terrimonas sp.
TCACTTCGCAAAGACTTCACCCCGATATACATCGGGGTCTCGGCATTACTCACTCTGTTCGTAATGCGGAGACCGGGTTGGCTATTGCTGCTTTTATTGCCTGGAAGCTTACCGTTGCCAGCGCTATACATAATGCGCCTGCACCTGCTGCTGCAAACATCCACCATTCAATATTGATGCGGTATGCAAAATCGTTTAACCAGTTGTGCATGCCCCACCAGGCAAGTGGCGCTGCAAAAACAAATGCAACCGCTACAAGTTTTATAAAATCTTTACTCAGCATTTGAACTATACCATGCACGCTTGCCCCCAATACTTTTCTGATACCAATTTCTTTTGTGCGTTGTTCTGCCATAAATGTTGCCAAACCAAACAAGCCCAGGCTTGCAATGAAGATGGCAAGTACGGAGAATATTAATGCGATCTTTCCAACACGCTGCTCAGCGCGATACATCCCGTGGAACGATTCGTTTAAAAAACGATAGCTGAATGGCAGGCCGGGCGCAACCGCTTTCCACTTGTTTTGAATTTGCGTAACAAGCTGCTGAATGTTGGAAGCGTGCACTTTGAATACTCCAAAACCTTCACCGCCACCCAGCCGGAAACTAAGCGGGCCAATATTTTGATGAAGCGATTCAAAATTGAAGTTCTGTACAACGCCGATGATGGTAAGCGGCATGGTATTGCCCTCGTTGTCTATGCTTGAATATATTTTTTTCCCTACAGGATCATCATATCCTAAAATTTTTGCCGTGGTTTCATTGATGATGACCGCCTCTGAATCCGTTGGAAAATCTTTTGAAAAATTTCTTCCTTTAATAATTTGCATGCCGAGTGTTTTGATATACTCATCATCGATATACCAGCGCTGCATATTAAAACTATTGGTTGCCGTCATCGCCGCTTCTTTTGAATGACTATTGTCGCTTCTGTAAGAATCAGATACCGGTAAGTAACCGCTTATAGTACCGCTGACAACACCAGGCAGTTGCAGTATTTCATTTTTAAAAGCAGTTTTATTATTGCTTAACGAAGAAACTCCGTTGATAATTAAAACCTGGTCTTTATTATAGCCAAGATTTTTTGTCTGGATGTAATGAAGCTGCTCATACACCACTATTGTTCCAGCAATTAAAATGATGGATGTTGCAAACTGAAACACCACCAGCACATTTCTTAAGCCGCCGCTTTTACTGCCTGAATTCAGCTTACCTTTTAATACCTCAATGGGTTTGAATGCCGATAAAAAAAATGCCGGATAACTGCCAGCCATGAGCCCAACAACAAAAGGCAATGCAATAAGTAATGGCAGAATGCAGACAGAAAACAGGCTTAATAACTCCATTTGTTTATCAGCCACATGATTAAACAACGGCAGTATTGCATACACTATTATAATTGCAATAAGCAGCGATATCAAAACCATTACGGTGGATTCCATTAAGAATTGAAAGATCAACTGGCGTTTTTCTGTGCCCAGAACTTTTCTTACGCCAACTTCCCGGGCACGGTTGGCAGAACGTGCTGTTGCAAGGTTCATGAAGTTGATGCATGCAATTAATAAAATGAAAAGTGCAACCGCAGAAAAAATGTAAACGTATTGAATATTACCGCCCGGGCTTAATTCCGATGACCGGTCTGAATACAAATGAATATCAGTTAAAGGCATCATTGAATAGGCAATCAGGTTGCCTGCCTTTCTGAAATCATCAATGCTGTTCATATTCACAAAAAATCGCTTTGCTTCAGGCAAAACATGTTTATCGAGATACTGATCAAAGTTTTTTTCGAAAGCTTTACCATCTGTTCCTTTTTTCAACAGTAAATAAGTATAGAAATTATGGCTGGTAAGCTGCCCCCACTGGTAGTCAACATTCTTCATAGAAAAGAAGAAATCAAAATGAAAATGTGAATTGCGGGGTATGTCTTTTACAACAGCGGTTACTTTATAAAACGGGTTTTTATAAGCTTTTATCTCGATCGTTTTTCCAACAACATGCGTTGAACCAAAATATTTTTTTGCTGCCGACTCGGTTAATACAACGGTGTTGGGTTCATCCAGAGCATGCCGAACATTGCCTTGAATTGCGGGGAGTTGAAATACATCAAAAAAAGTAGAATCAACATTTGCAATGTTGTTTTCAGTAATGTATTCATTCCCTTTTTTGATAAGTTTCTCGCCGCTGAAAGTGTAAATGCGGGTGTATTGTTCAACCTGCGGGTAATCTTTCTTCAATAGCTGGCCCATCATATCGCTGGTTAAAGCCATGTGCAGGTTAGCGCCGCCAAACTTAATGTCTGTATTGATGCGATAGATCCTGTCTGCTTTTGGAAAGAAACGATCATAGCTTAATTCATCCATCACATATAATGCAATCAGCAAAAAACTGGAAAGTCCGATAGCCAAACCGGTAATATTAATGAAGGAATAAGCCTTGTTTTTTACCAGGTTCCGCCAGGTGATTTTGATGTAATTTCTGAACATAAGAGAAGTTTATTGTTTGAGGTATCAGGTGTCAGGTATCGGGTATCAGGATAAACGTTGTAAACATGCTGTATT
>CAYMKT010000254.1:0-2555 GCA_964391065.1 uncultured Terrimonas sp.
GAGTGAGTAATGCCGAGACCCCGATGTATATCGGGGTGAAGTCTTTGCGAAGTGAATAAAATTATTTTGAAACGAGAAACTAAAGACTATAAATCATGCTAAAACATTATTCGAAGATCGCTTTTCGAAATCTAAAAAAGAATGCTTCATATGCATTGATAAACATCATAGGACTGTCGATTGGTTTGGCTTGCGTTATGATAATTGCACTCCATGTGCAACAAGAGCTAAGTTTTGACCATGCCTTTAAAAATGCAAACAGGATTTACCGGATTACGAATGAGAATTTAGGTGCCGATGCGCGTCACTGGGCGGCGACACCACCTCCAATGGGGCCTGAGATAAACAAAGATCTGCCGGAAATAGAAACGAGCGCCCGGCTTCAAAAGCCAGGCCCTCAAATATTGAGTTATACAAGCAGCGATGGCAAAGTGCAGCGCTTCGAAGAGAAAGAAGGTTTTTTCGCAGACCAGGATATTATAAAAATGTTTGACCTGCAATTTATATCAGGCAATCCTCAAGATGCTTTAAAAGAAACTGATGGTATAATTCTGACTGAGCAGATGGCAAGGAAATATTTTGGCGGGGAGAATAGTTTGGGCAAAACCATAGTCGAAAATGAAAAAAATCTGCCATTAAAGGTGACAGGCATAGTAAAGGAATTTTCATTTAAAACCCATCTGAAATTCGATTACCTGATTTCGATGCCAACCATTAAGAAATTCCAGGATGATGGTGCATTAAGTAGCAGAGGATGGGCTGGCTTTTATACTTATATCTTGCTTAAGCAAAATGTAATTCCTGCTTCGATGGGTTCAAAAATGACAGCATTTGCAATCAGATTTTACAAACAAAAAGGTGAATCGCCTTCAGAAGTTATCGCCAAAAGAAAATTACACCTGCAGCCAATCACCGACATTCACCTGCATTCTCATCTCGAAAAGGAAATGAGTGCTAACAGTGATATTACCTATGTATATATTTTCTCCGTGGCAGCTTTTTTTATTTTACTCTTAGCGGCAGTTAATTTCATTAATATATCTATCTCCCAGTCTTTTAACAGGGAAAGGGAAATAGGATTAAGAAAGGTTGTTGGAGCTACGAAACCTCAGTTGATAAAACAGTTCTTATCAGAATCTTTTCTGACCACTTTTTTGGCTACTGTTCTGGCATTAATATTATTCGAATTAGTCATTCCATTCTATGAACAGTTTACGCATACAACATTTCAAAATGCAAGCCTGTTCACATTTCCAACTTTAGTTGCGATAGCCGTATTGATTATTTCAATTGGTTTGATTGCCGGGTTTTACCCTGCATGGTTTATATCCCGGTTCAATCCCATTACATCCATAAAAAATAAACAAGAATACTTCTCAAAAACCATAAGAAACGGATTAATTGTTTTTCAGTTCGCAGTTTCAGTATTTATGATTGTTGGAACCATAGTTATATACAGACAAATGAACCTATTCCATGACAAAAATTTAGGATTTGATAAGGAGCAGGTTGTGGCAATAACAATACATCCTCAAATGAGGGGTAACTTGTTTGCCATTCTTGATAAAATTAAAACGAGCACGATGATAAAAGGTGCGGCATTAGTATCTAACATTCCGGGAGAACGATTTGGGACTGCACCTATTACATTCCCTTTATCTGTAACCGATCAAAATAATACGCCTGGTGGAGTACGTGCAATATGGGCCGATGAGAATCTTTTGTCAACACTTCATATCTCGCTTAAGGAGGGTCGGAATTTCTATTCTCAGTTGCCGGAAATCAAAAGCCATGAATTCATTCTCAATCGATCTGCAATTCAAACTTTTGGCTTAATGAATCCCGTCGGTCAAAAAATAAATTTAGATGGTGAAGAAGGCGAAATAGTGGGTGTGGTTAATGATTTTAATTTCGCATCATTACATGGAGGCATTGAACCGCTGCTGATAGATTATAATCCGTACAATTCCAGCTATATTTTGGTTAAGGTTGAAAATAATAAAATGCCTCAAGCCTTACCTCAGTTAAAAAATATAGTGAATGCAATATCGCCGGATGCCGTTTTTAGCTTTTCTTTTATAGATGAAAAATTAGATCAGCTTTATTCTTCCGAAAACAAAATGAGCGCTGTATTTAAGGGCTTTACTTTATTGTCGATTATCATTTCTTGTTTGGGGCTGTTTGGGTTATCTGCTTTTGCTACAAAACTCCGCACAAAAGAAATAGGAATTCGGAAAGTTTTAGGAGCAAGCCATTTTGGAATTACTTTTCTTTTGTCAAAAGAATTTATGCAACTCATCCTTATTGCAATTGCAATAGCGTCGCCAATCGCATATTTCACAATGCATCAGTGGCTTGATGGTTTTGCCTATCATGTAGGAATTGACTGGTGGATATTCGCCTTAGCTGGTAGCGCTTCTGCATTTGTAGCATTTATCACGTTAGCATATTATTGTATCAAAGCAGCGATCGCCAACCCGGTCAAAGCATTGCGAACGGAGTGAGTAATGCGGAGACCCCGATGTATATCGGGGTGGAGTCTTTGCGAACGGAGT